>JBHJNC010000147.1:0-3332 GCA_048497675.1 Gimesia maris | reverse complement strand
GATTCATTTTAGACATCGGAAAAATGCCGAGATTGCCTGGGCGGATGGGCATGTTGATTGCAGGAAGATGGCTGATTATGGTCAGTTGAATAATGACGGTACACGCTCGTCAGAATATAAAATCGGGTGGTTTGCCCCTTTGGATAATTCCCTGTTTGATTTGGAATAATATCATCTCTTCATTTTCTGGCGGACATTTTGATAAAAAGTCATTTTCGTCCTTCTAAACTCTTGAACAAGCCGAGATTCTGTGGTAAATAGACCCCTTATGAATAGACTAATCTTATCACTTATAGCGGTTTTGTCGGTACAAACGGTCGCTGCACAGCAGACGATCGAATCGATCGTTCGTTCGCCCAAGCAGGCCAAGACACAGTTTTCGATTCTTGCGGTTCGTGCCGATGATGGAAATGTTCTCTACTCCCGCAATCCCCGAAGCCCGATGATACCGGCGTCGAATATGAAATTGATTTCAACCGCTGCGGCGGTTCACTATCTCGGTATGGATTACGTCTTCAAGACGCAGGTCGGGTTGTTGGGTGACCAGTTAGTTATTATCGGCGGGGGAGACCCGCTCCTGGCGGATTTGCCCACAGATACGCGTTACGGACGCAAACCGGGATGGGTGATGGATGCGATTGCCGATGCCCTGACGCAGCAGGGGGTTTCGGTGGTAAGCGATATTATTGTTGATGCGACGTTTTTTGACAATAATCGGGTTCATTCGGCCTGGCCGGCCGACCAGCTCAACCAATGGTATGCCTGTGAAGTCAGCGGACTGAACTATAACGATAATTGTATACGGGTTCTGGTGGAAAAGAAAAACGGCAAGGCGTTTCTGTCAACGGACCCGTCCACCTCATTTCTGACATTTCATAGCGAGATTCAAGTTGTTAAATCCGGCAGCAGCACTCTGGGTGCCTACCGCAATTCCAAACCGAATGTTCTGATTGTCAAGGGGAAGCTGAATACCCCGGTTGGTTTCGATGTGGCGATTGAAAAACCGGCTGCGTTTTTTGCATGGCATCTCAAGGAACGGCTGATCCAGCGGGGGATTACTGTCCAGGGCGACCTGCTTGGGAAATATGTAAAAAATGATCCCAATGTGCGGGTTATCCATACGTTTCAGACGCCCTTAACCGACGTGCTGGACCGGAGCAATAAAGACAGCCTGGGGCTGGCTGCCGAATCGCTGATTAAGACCATCTCGGCAGAACAAACAGTCGGCCGCATTAACGGGGAATGGCCGCACGGGCTAAGCCTTGTCTCGGATTATTTGTGTTCACTCGGGGCGGACCCCAATACCTTCAAACTGGATGATGGTTCCGGGCTTAGCCGCAATAATCGCCTGACGGCGGAAATTATTGTCTCGGTACTCAAGGATATGTATTCCGGTACAAATTGGGCCCGATTTGAACAGAGCCTCTCGGTCGGCGGGGAAGACGGAACGACGACACGCTATTTCCAGAATCCGCGCTATCGCGGCAAAATTCTGGGCAAAACCGGCTATATTTCAGGTGTCCGGGCATTCAGCGGGATATGCAAAACACCTTCGGGGGATATTTTATTCAGCATCTTGACCGAAAAAGGAAATGGCCTGACCCGGGAAGCCATTAACGATATCACCGAGCTGATTTTTGACCGCAAGTTTTAGTGGTCTTTGGCCTCATATCCGGCCAGTTCTCCGGTGATTTCTTCGATCAGGTCTTTTAGCGTCAGGATGCCGAGGGGTTTTTTCTGATCCAGCCATTTGCCGGGTGTGTCGGCCACGACTAAGGCAATACGCTGCGAACTTGTTCGAAGGGTCGATATCGCTTCCAGCGCCGAAGCGGATGCACGGAGCCGAACAATCGGCCTGACAAACGGCCGCAAACTCTCGAAGTCCTGATTGGCCCCGAGCGTTTCGTAGATATTGATGAAGCCGGCAATTGCAGTTCGTTCTTTTTCGTACACCAAAATATGCTGATGCGGGCACCGACTGACAATATCAATCAGAGCCTTTCGATTGCTCTTTAATTCAGCCATTTCCACCCGATCAAGCGGCACAAGAACCTCGCTGACCGAAACTTCAGGGATATTAATCAGCCGCTGCATCATCTCTTTCTGCAAAGAGCTCAAAAGCCCTTCATCGCGGGTTTCCTGAATGATGGCCCGCACCTGTCCCCGCTGAGTGATATCCACCGCGGCGGCGGTATCGACAGTTAAGCCGAACAGACGTGAAAACAGGTTGAATAAGATCCGCAAGAAACCGACTGCGCCGCTGAGTGTGAAAAGCCGCCAGACAAAGCATATCAATGGCGCCAGGGCTCCAACAAAAGCGTTCGCCTGATAAAAAAAGACATTTTTGGGAATTAATTCACCCAGTAAAAAAATGGCAGGCGTCATAATCACCGCGGTGTAAAATTCCGCCAAATGAGGATGGCTGAATAGATTCAAGAACAATAATGTTACGGTTGTGGTTAAACCGTAATTGACTAAGTTGTTGCCGATCAAAAGCGACAGAATAAGTCCCTGCCCGTCGTCAATCGCTCTTTGCAGTTCGCGGAAAAAGGGCCGCCGCTGCTCGACTCCGACGCGGAGCGTAAATCGGCTGAGGCGATAGATACCGGTTTCTACGCCGGAAAAAAACGCCGACAATGCAAACAGGATGATCAGCCAGATAGTTAAAAGCAGGTCTATCATTCTTGGGTCACCATGGGTTCGAGCGATAAAATCAGTGTTTCAATACGATTTTGCCGGACTTTTTCGACAGTGAAGGTGATGTTTTGCCACCGAACGACATCGCCATTTTTGGGGATGCGCTCCAGCAGGGCGGTAACCAGTCCGCCGATGGTGGTCAGGCGAATCTGTTCGAGATCGACGCCGAAGGCTTCCGCCCAATCGTGGATAGAAAGCCGGGCGGATAAACGGTATGCCAGCGGCCCGACCTGCTCGATCAGCATTTCTGTTTCATCTGCGGTGTCTGTCCCTAATAATTGGTCTATGATGTCGTCTAATTTGACTAACCCGGCGATTCCGCCGTACTCGTCGACCGCGATTGCCACATCGATATTATTGGATTGAAAGAAGGTGATCAGCGATTCAACGTTTTTTTGTTCAGGGACAAACACGGCCGGTTTTATCAGCGATTTAAGCTCTGTCTCCGGATTGGCCAGCAGGTCCCGCAGATGAATATTTCCCACGATTGAATCAATCGTATCTTTATAAACCGGAATCTGCAGTGTAGAGGCCTCGAGCATAAGTTGTTTTACTTTTTCCGGTCTGGAATGGATTGAGCAGGCAAGCATCTCCACCCGCGGGCGCATCACATTTCGCACTTTGCGCTGACGCAG
>JBHJNC010000146.1:0-5474 GCA_048497675.1 Gimesia maris | reverse complement strand
TTTTCCGCAATCAGACCATCCATATAGGTCAGGATAACCGGGTTAATCTGAGACTGACGCAGCTGGTCGACACACTCTTTGGCCCGGGCGATTTGATTGGCATTGATGAATAATTCAACCGCCGACGGCAAAAAGTCGACTGCTCCATCGCCTAATGTTTTGATCCCTTCTTCTGCAACGGCCGTCATCTGCTCCGGGTTGTTCTCAAGCATCGCAATCCGAGCATTGACGGTCCAGAGCGTAATGTTTTGGGGATTTTCAGCTTTGACCTGCTCAAGAAGCTGACGGCTCTGCTGAAAATTTCCGACGCGGAGCCACATTTCAGCCAGAAGCGCCTTCTGATCGGGGGTCTTGAACTCAGAGGTGCCTGCCTGCGTTAAATCAGCAATAGCCAGGTCGCGTTTTCCGGTACGCAAGTAAAAATTGGCCCGCTGAATATAAGCGACAGCCGATTTGGGATTGTTTTCAATCGCTTTGTCGAAATACTGCTGCGGCTGCGACAGGTCGGCAGATTTACTTTCTGCAACCTGCGCCATCAAATCATAGGCAGAGACAATTGTCGGATTGGTTTTTAAAATCATCTGCAGCTGAACGCCGGCTTTGTCATACTGTTTTTGCTGAATCAGACACGCTGCCAGCAGCTGCCGAATTTCAGGATCATCTTTTTTTTCCAAAAACCGCTCCGCAACAATCTGGCCTTCGCCGGGCAGATTGACCGCGAACAGATAAATACTGATAAGGCTCTTAGCCGCCTCGAGGTTTTCTTCCTGACGGAGAATGGAGCGGTAGATATTGATGATCTGATTCATGTGATTCTGCTCAAGGGGCCGTATATTCATCAGGGCATGAGTGTACTTGAGCAGTGTCGGGGTATCGGTTGGATGAATAGACAGATACTGACCAAGATATTGAACGGCTTTGTCCCATTGCTTCTGTTCAAAGGCCGCACAGCCCTGTTCAAAACCGACCTTCGCACGGTAGGTACGATTCCAGCTGCGCAATCCATACACGGTCAGCCCCATCATCAGTACTGACAAGAGGATAACAATTAAAAAAGTCCAGTTAATCTTCAAACGCGCCATATTATTTTCCTTTTAATTCTTTCGGGGATTATCCAAATTGTGCGAGGAACTGGTGAACCAGATGCATCACCGTACGAAAACAAATCTTAACATCCATCCACAAAGACACGCTGCGGACGTATTCGGTATCAAAATAGACCCACTCCTGGAAATCCATCCCGGCTCTTCTGGTACGGCAGATTTGCCAAAGCCCCGTAATACCGGGACGAACCGACAAACGAGCGTCGCGCCAGGGCGGACAACTCCGGTTTTCCTCTTCCGGCGAAGGCCGCGGGCCGATAACGCTCATCTGGCCGAGCAGGACATTGATAAACTGCGGAATTTCATCGATGCAGGTCTCGCGCAGAAACTTGCCGATGCCGGTAATACGCGGGTCATCGCCGATTTTAAACTGCGGACCATCCACCTGATTAACCGCCCGAAGCCGATCCTGGAGGGCATCGGCCTTGAGGATCATCGTACGAAATTTCAGACAATCAAATTCTTTGCCGTGACGGCCCTGCCGGCGAGCACGATAAAAAACAGGTCCCGGAGAGGTTAATTTGATAACGATAAAGACAATCAAAAAAATCGGCAGACAAATTATCAGCACCGCCAGCGAAAAAAGAATATCAATCAGACGTTTGCCCAGTCGAACATAAGACCACCACGGCCAGCATCGAAACGACGGCGGCATCAGAAAAGAACTCGAATCGCAGTCTTCCGGACAAGGCTCAGCCAAATCCGACTGATTCCAGAGGACACGATTCTTGACCAGAGAACCGGAAGGGATGGAAATACTGCTGCCAATGATAGCATTTTGTACGATTGCGCCAGAGCCGATTTTGACATGATCGCAGATGCCCACTGGACCTGCCAGAACAACGCCGGGCGCAACATCGATATTGGCCCCGCAGACAACATTCCCAAAGACCCGCACCGAGGGCCCCAGATTCGTGTTGATATGATCGGAAGCCTGCTGCTGAGAAGTGCCCTCTAAAAGCGACAACAGTCCGCTTTCCTGATTTAAATCCAAGGCTATGCCGCCAACTTCCAAAAACAGAGGCGGCTTGTCTCCGGTGGCAGCGCCTTGAAGCCACTCTTGAAACGGTTTATCGGCAGAGACAATACCTGACGGCCGGCAGCAGCTTTTGCGAATCAAAATATGGTGCGGCCAATCCATCATCTCAGAGACAGGTTCAATATTATTGGCATAGGGCCGGCTGACACCCACCAGGCCGAGACGTTCCACAATCCGGGGAGTTTCTGAAAATGCCGTTAAACGCGGTGAAGCACAGATTGCAATCACGTCGGCATCCGCAACGTCAAGAATCTCCTGAAACAGACTTGACGGGATGTTCGTAATGAATCGGAAATTATGGATCAGCAGAAATTCAGAGTCGAGACCTTCAAGCTGATCAGCGCGAATGATCGCAGATTTGATCCGGCGCGGCAGGCAAGCGGCTTTTTCACACCGCGGTGAACTCACAATCTGCAGCGGGCCCCACTGCATACGACACTGTTTTTCACAGAGCTTATCCCATACAACACCAGCAACCGCCGTGTCGCTGAACAATCCGGACAACGGTACACTTTTTCCATTGTCCGCCGGTATTTCAGGGCATATCAAAAGCTGCATAATCCGTTATTATCCAATCCTTTTTTCAAGAACATTGAGAGTCATCCCTGAGTTAGCCTTGTGCTTCAGATGAATCCGTTTTGTCATGTTCATCTTTGTGATGAGACAAGAGCAAATAATCGGTTTGATTTTTTTTCTGAACCCGCTCTTCCGGCTTTTGCTGATAGCCATACCCATAGCCATAACCATAGCGGCGATAGTTATGATGCATCTGGACATTATTCACGACCGTGCCGAGAATTTTGATTCCGGCCTGATTGAGACGGTCCATCGCCTGCTTGATTTCAGGATGCGATGTCTTGTTCAGGAAACTGACCATCACAACACCATCACTCATCCTGCCCCACAACAGCGCATCGGCAAATGCCAGAACAGGCGGGGTGTCAATAATCACCACATCGAACTGGCTTGTTAATGCGCGGATACGGCTGGCGGTCACCTTTTGGCCAAGCAAATCGGCAGCATCGGAGGCGTTTCTTTCATCTGCCGCCAAGATAGCCAACCCATCTCCATTGAGACTTAACAGTACGCGATGCACATCCGCCCCAAACAGATAATCCTGAAGACCGCGGCTATGCTGGGGCAAATTCAGGCGGAATGCAATATCCGGCTTTCTCAAATCGCCGTCAATCAACAGGGTTTTTTGGCCCGCACGGGCAAAACTGGTGGCCAGATTAATCGAAAAGGTCGTTTTGCCGTCGCCCTTGCCTGCACTGCTTACAACTATGATCTTTTGGTCACTCCCACTAAGCAGAGATAAATTGGCGCGAATGGTCTGAAAGTCATCGCTGAGCTGCTGAGGCAGAAGTTTGCTATCCACTTCCTGCGGATTCGTCGTGGTGCCAATGATGCGGACGCCAATGCGGCGGACCATCTCATCGGGAGTATGAACCCGCTTATCCATTTTCTCCAACAAAAAGGCAAGACCGAAACTTAAGGCCAATGCACCGAAAACGGCGGCCCCGGCAACCTTTTTGGTTTTCCCTTCGGCCGGTACACTGCTGGCGTTAAACGCTATCGAGATACGGGCCGGCCGTTTGCTTTCGATGACCAGCTGCTGGATACGCTGCATGACGTCATTATAGCTGGCCTTAGTCTGAGCAAGCTGTTCTTTTTCATCATCGATGTTGAACTGCCGCCTGCCGATATTAATCGTAGCCAGGTCCTGTTCATTGATTTTATCCGTCAGCTTTTTCTCATACTCGATGACTTGACGCAATTCGCTTTCGATTTCCGCCAATCGCCGCTGCTGGGATCGCTGCTGCTGAGTCTGCAAATCTTCTTCCACCCGTTCGGCAACTTCCTTGAGTTTTGCTTCATAACGCTCATTCATGGATTTAAGCATGGCTTTGCGGCGCATCAACTCCGGGTGGCTTTCAACCATATTCTGCTCGCCGGTCGCCACCATATCTTCATACCGACGAATGTCAACCAATAGCGCCTGGATCGCCGGATCGGACTGAATAATCTCATTTTTGCGGCTGAGCAAATCAATCGCCAGCGGACTGTTGGGTTCATTGGCCTGCTGCATCTGAAGCTGGCTTTCCAGGGCCATTTTGCGAATGCTGACACTAATCAACTCCTTTTGCAGGCTGGCAACCTGATCAAACATCATCTGCTGACGCGGCGTTAACTCGCTGGATCCAAACTCGCTGACCAGCCGACGGATCGTTTCCTGCTGACTTTCCATCTTGGCCTGCAAGGTTTTCCGCTGCTGCTCCAAATTGGTCAGCTTGGTATCTTCACCCTCTTTTTCACTGCCTACCGCAATCGCTTTATAGTTCTGAATAATCGAATTCAGAATTATTTCGGATTGCTTATAGACACTGACAGGACTGGTCATCTCAAGAATGATTAAATTACTGTATTTCTGAGGCTTAATACTAATATCCTCGTTCTCTACCGCCTGACGAAGTCTCATTCGATAATCAGTAACGCCTTCAAAAAATGCCAACCCCTTACCATACAACTCATCTGCAACACGATTAAGCACCATGTCACTTCCCATAATGATCGCCTGGTCATTCTTGAACGCATCGTAGTTAGGAAGCGGTCTTTCAGAATCCGAATCACTATATAAAATCGCCGGGATTATTGGGGCAACTTCAACGGCGGCCTGCGTTTTGTACTGTTTTTCCAATAAAAATAATGCCGCACATACCCCCCCAGCGGCAATCGGCAAAAAGATTGAGGCGATCAGCAGCCATCTTCGACACAGCATGCCCAGGATGTCAAAACCCGCTTCGGCAGCTTGAGGTCCAAAGGTAGAACCGGGCTGAGGTTCGTATTGAACGATTTGATGACTCTCAAAATCAAATTTCGGATTCGATGGTATAAAATCAGTCATTATAATAGTCTTTCTGTTTTTCGGTGAATCACTTCTTCTGCGGTAAGTTTGAGCGGCTCAAATCGATAAAAAAGGTGTTTGAGAAACCACAACTCCAATATAATTAAAAGCAAGGCAAAAGGCATCATCGCCAAGCCGCCATAGTCATGAAACGCTTTTTCCCATTTGTCACTGTTAATCAACGTAAACGCAATGGACGTCACTGCCAGCCGCAGCGTATTACAGAGCATCGCAATCGGGATACAGGACAAGAGCACAATAAGCTTTTCCCATAGCGTACGACGCATAATCAATACAACCAGTCCAGCCACCACAATAAAAGCCGTCAGCATACGTAAACCATTACAGGCCTCTGCCACCGCAACCAAAGTACCATTCAGATTAATCACATTACCCTGACGAATAACATTAAATCCTAAGGTCTCAA
>JBHJNC010000145.1:0-1912 GCA_048497675.1 Gimesia maris | reverse complement strand
AGCAGCAGAAGATTGTTTACGATCTTTCTCTGGAGATGGCCCAATATGGGACCTGGTATATGGTGACCTGGCATGAAGTGCTGACATGGTTCGGGATGAAGGCATTCTTTATGCCTCAGTTCCATTCCGCATTTGCCTGGGAAGATTCATATTCGAATCTGCTCGGTACAATCCTTGGAGCCAAGGCAATCCTCCATCCAGACAGTGATTTTAATGCAGCAATGACCGTGATATTGAAGGACGAACTGAATAAACTCGGCGCACAGTCACGCGATGTTGCTCATGCGGCATCGGAAAAAATGCGCGGAGTATGGTATGAAGGCAATGTCGATGTGATTATGCGGCTGCGCAATTTAGACGTCGGCCAGGGCGACGGAACCGTTTCGCCCGCACTGGTGCCGGATGTCTGCGGCCATCCCCAGCCGATGAATTATCCGATACCGACCTTGGATACCGCAAATCGTTATGGCTTTAAGGTGGAGCTCGAAATCAAATCATCCGATGGCGCGACCAATCGCTGCCGTCGGATTATCTATCCGAATGGAAACAAAGGGCCCATTCTGCCAGCTAAGCACATACCGATTATTATGAAAACAATCCGCCAGCAGGCTATTGAAAAAGGCTATTTGGTCATGCCATAGCCGACAATTTAATTGATTGCCTTTTTTATGGGAAATATATACAATTGTGGCAAATGGATTAAAGAATCAATTGAAAGCGTTATTCTAATGAAAAAAGCCGCGGCATATCAGCAAATACGTATTTATCTAACCCGCATTATTGTTGGGCTTATAGGTGTCGTGTTATTTGTTGCCGGCGGCAAGCTCGAGACTGAATCCCCAATTCTATGCTCAGGTCTTTTTTTAGCGGGGTGCACATTGGCAGCTGTCGCCTCGCTGGGGCGCCTGTGGTGCTCATTGTATATTGCTGGCTATAAGACCCAAACACTGGTGATGACCGGCCCCTATTCGATCTGCCGCAATCCGCTGTATTTTTTCAGCTTGCTTGGCGCCTTGGGGGTTGGTCTGGCGACCGAAACCATGACGGTACCTGTAATTATTATCATCGCATTTTTATTGTATTATCCGTATGTGATTCGTTTCGAGGAAGATAAATTGCGGGCAATCCATGGCGACAGCTTTGAGGCGTACTGCAGAAAAACGCCGCGATTTTGGCCCAGATGGTCGCTGCTGACCGAGCCGGAAGAATATACCGTGAACCCCAGAATCTTCAAAAGACACATCTTTAGTGCCTTATGGTTTGTGTGGCTGATTGGTATTCTTGAATTTATTGAAGCGCTTCGTGAAGCGAATGTTCTAAAAACATTTTTTGATATATACTAACAGAATGAACTCTTATTCGAGCAATCCGTTTGAGCCGGTTATCGGCATAACGATGGGTGACCCCGGCGGCATTGGGCCCGAGATCGTCGTTAAGGCGCTTGCCGATTCACATCTGCGCCGACAGGCCCGATATATTATCTTTGGCCTCGATGAGCATCTGCACTATGCGGCGGATCTGGCCGAGATTGAGCCGTACTGGCTGCGATGGTCGCATGAAAAAATCAGCCGTGAGCTTCCCCGGCATGTGGTTGTCGCCGATTATGACGAATTTTCTGTTCCGGCGTGGAATCATCAGCCCTCGCTTGTGGCCGGACAGGCCTCGCTCAAATTTTGCTTTGATGCGATTGACGCGGCAAGGGCCGGGATTATCGATGCGGTCGTTACCGCGCCGATCAGCAAGGAAAGCTGGCATCTGGCCGAGGCACGCTGGCCCGGCCATACTGAGCTTTTTGCCGACCGCTGCTACAGCCCCCGCAAGGCGATGATGTTTGTCGCAGGCCCTCTGAAGATGGCTCTGGCGACCATTCACGACGCGTTATTTGAAGTTCGTCACAAGTTTACCATCGGCC
>JBHJNC010000144.1:0-3723 GCA_048497675.1 Gimesia maris | reverse complement strand
AACCGACTTACACTGCCTGCTCCGTACAAACCGACGTAGATATAGATACCATCAGCAGACAGAGCGATTTTTCGAGGATCACTGCCGACAAAAACAGAGCCTTCTATAACACCCGTCGTCGGATTGATAATGGCTAATGAGTTGCCGTGTGATGCGCTCGTCGACGGTACCGTGGCATAAATTCGCTGACTGAAAGGGTCATACGCCAGATCATACGCATCAAGATTAACTATTTTTACAGAATTGGCACCAATTACAAAAGAACTAAAAAACAAAATAAAATTGCACATTAGAAAAAAAACTGTTCGAAAAGTGTTTTGTAACATAATACCTCCTATTAAATACAATGTTGGAAAACTTACAGAATAACCTTCTAATCACCTGAATTATATAGAACATTTAGAAATATTACAAGCAAAATAATTGGGCGATGCTGACGATGCGATAAAAAGACTTTCCTACTAATAAATTGTGGCAATTTGTTAAAATACAATAATGGCGAAAATAGATTTCAAAAATCTACGCTGACCCTCTCCTATCAAGTAGGACCTTTAGAATGCCATAGAATTGCGAGTAAATCGAAAAATCAGGTCTCTGTAAGTGTATGTATAAAAATAAGTTAATAGCGTGTAACTGTGGTCCTTGAAAACTCTCGTTCTTCTTCCTGGTTGGCTTTTAGCCCCATCGTTTCAGTCAGCCGCTCAAAATCATCCAGCGAATAATACTCGATAATGATTCTCCCTTTATGGGCCCTTCGGCTGGATTCAATCTTGACCTTCGTGCCGAGGATCTCCTGGAGCTGCTTTTCTAAGTCGACAATGTGGGCCGCCTTTTCCTTCTTTTCAGGGGCGGACTTTTTCGATTCATCAAGGTACTTCTGGACAAATCGCTCGACTTCGCGGACACTGAGCCGCCCTGCCAGTGCCTTATTGGCAAGGGTCCGGCGGAGCTGCTCGGTCGGCAAGGCAAGGATTGCCCGCGCATGGCCCATAGTCAACTGCCCCGAGACGAGCATATCTTTGATGTCGTGCGGTAAGTCAAGCAAACGCAAGAAGTTAGCAACAACCGAGCGGTCTTCTCCAAGCCGCTGTGCCGCATCGGTTTGACTGATATTAAAGGTATTAATATAGTTTTGGTAGGCAATCGCCCGCTCAATCGGGTTCAAGTCTGACCGGTGAATATTCTCAACTAAGGCCAGCTCCAGCATCTGCCGGTCATCCGCCTGGCGGACCATGACCGGAATGTCCGATAATCCGGCCAGCTGAGCCGCCCGAAACCGCCGCTCCCCTGCGATGATCTCATAGGCATCATCCGCTATCGGACGTACCACCACCGGCTGCAGGATCCCGTTCTGGCGGATGGACTCTGCCAGCTCGTTGAGCTCTTGGGCATTCCAGACCGTTCGCGGCTGGTAGGGATTGGGGCGGATTTTGGTAAAATGAATGGTATATTGGGTATTCTGGAGAGCTTTGTCGGGCGGGAAATTTGGCTTTGTTTCGACAACCCCCGTTTTCAGGTCTGAAATCGGGGTTTCCTGTGCCGGAACCGATAACGTTCCGAGCAACGCCTCAAGTCCCCTGCCCAAATGCGGTTTCTTCATCTTCTTACTGTCCATACTGTCCCTCACTACTAAGTCTGTTAATCTCTCTTTTTATGCCGCCATAGAATTGTCGTACTTTGTAGCAGAAAATCTTGAAAAAGAAAGCATAAATTTGCGTGTTTCACGTGAAACATTTTTTTAAGGGTTTGAGCTGGGGAGGCAATTACCCGGAGTGTGCGATTGTGAGGATGTTCTCACGGGAGGATGTGAGCACATAAAAAAGGCGAATATTTCGGTTCGCCTTTGGGGGTGTTTCACGTGAAACAGTGAGAATATAGGAATATGCTCACTTAGGGGTTGATGTTTTTGAGCTTTGGGATGCCGTAAACCTGAGCGATTTGAGGATCCATCTGCTGCAGATACTGACGAGGGATGATAACCTTGGGCGAGTCCAGTTCAAATTCGACGACGTCGAACGGGTCGTTGGGATTGGCCATCCGGGCAGCTTCGATATCGGCGAAGGAGTTGATTTCTACGCCGTTCCATTTGCTGACGACCAATCTTCCTAATTCCTGATAGCCGAGGTTGATTGGAGCGGGCAGGACGTAGCTAAGCAGGATGATTTCCTTGCGATGGTCGGTCGGCTGGAAGGCTTGATTGAGGTAATAATTGAAGATGTGGGGCGGGACTTTGCCGGACCAATTCTCTCCCCAGAGCTGGAAATAGTCGCGGGTTAGTTTTTGAAATACATAACCTCCGACTACCAGGTATTCGGGCTGCTGGCCGTGGGTGTAGAAGGGGACTAACATCGAGTCGGCGGGTATTTTCTTAACCTCAATATCTAAAGTGACTTGCGTGCCGTCGCGGAAGATTTCAAAGGGGATTTTATCGCCGGTGCGGTGTTTGCCGATCAGGTGGGTGTAGGCGAGGCGGTCATATTCAGGATGAAGATATTTTCCGTATGCATTCAGGCGAAAGCCGTCAACGGCGAGAATTACATCGGCGGGCTTGAGCTCGGATGAGCCGGTGCCAAGGGTATAAACTTTGCTGACATAGATGCCATCCTGCATCTCTGCGGGCATTTTGAGGTACTTGCGGACGGCGGGGTCCAGCAGGGCGGTCGCTTCGAAGCCTATGTCTCCAAAGCCTTTATAGTTATCTTTATCCGCTTCGGCCAGGAATCGGTTGATGTATTCGGCGGGGATGACGGCAATGTCTGAGCGGCTTGAGGAGCCGACAATTCCTATCGCGTTTTTGCCGTCTACAACAATTTCAGCCCGGCTGGTTGAGCGGGACGGGTTGGTTAATATATAGTATAGATTGCTGTTGAAGGAGGCGGGGTTGGAGTCGGTTTGGGCGCGGTCGAGGATGCCGCGGGCTTCGGTAAGGGTGCCGCCGGAGGCGAGCCATAAAATCGATAACTCTTTTCCTTTGCTGTACTTATTCACGAACGAAAGGGGGGTAAAGGGTTTGCCTGCTTCGCTGGGATTTAGTTCCAAAAGGCACAAATTATATTCATAATCGACGGCTTTGACGCGGGCGGAGATGAAATCGTTCTTTTCGTAACGTCTAATCTGGATGACTTCGGCATCAATTACGCTGTCGGCGGTGGTTAAGATCATATACGGCGCAACGGCACAGCCATAGCCGGACTGCTGGGCGACGTCGGTTTTTTTCCAGGGCTGGAACTGCTCGTAGCCGGAGACGGTGATGCGGAGGCTGACGAGGGAATTTTGGAATTGAGAATGCAGAATTGAGAATTGGGAATTCGATTTGCCGGCGGGGGTGCAGGAGGCGCAGGCCGCGATAATAATACTGATAAGGGCGATTTTTGATTTCATGGCTCGTTCTTCCGTAAACAGTTTTCCGATTTTAAATTCAAGATTAAAAATCAAAGGGCAAAAATACAAATCAAAAATAAAAAAGATTTCCACGAAAGACACGAAAAACACGAAATGTTTTTAACGCAACAGACGCAAGAGAGATTTTTGACAGGACAAACAGGATATACGGGATAGAAAATACCATAAAGATCAGGGAGATCATGAAGAAAGATGTAAGGGGGCTTTCTGGATTCTTCGAATCTGTAGTCCTGTTTTGGGCGGCCCTGCTCCAAACTTTGTTTGTGCGCAGCCACCCAAAACAGTCCTATACTGCTGGCGCAGCATCGGAAAGCCCAAAAA
>JBHJNC010000143.1:0-6044 GCA_048497675.1 Gimesia maris | reverse complement strand
GGAGGTATATGGCCATACTTCATCATTCCAGAGCGGATGATAGACATTGTATACCGGACTGATATCATAAGGAATAAAGATCAGGCTGTAAAAGTTCGCCTGGGTGTTGCTGATAGTACCTCCCCACGGAAAACGCTTGTCCGCAAGCCCGCCGCGTGCGGCATACTCCCACTGGGCTTCGGTGGGCAGATGATAGCCATTCTTTGTAAAATCACAGACCCATGTGGATAGATTGTAACAGGGCTGTCTGCCCTGCTGGAGGCTGAGCCAGTTGCAGTAGGCCGCCGCACCATACCAGGTTACCATCACCATCGGGTCATTGGACATATCCCGCCCGGTTTTGGATCGCACGCTGAAAACACCGCCGGTATAGTTAATTTGGCTATCCGTTGAAATTGAAACATCAAAGATCATACAGTAAGGGAAATTGGTACCGGAACCGGCTTTATAAACAACACCCGAAGAGATCGTGATTAGGGCTTGTGAAAGTGCGGAATTCAGAAAATCACAGTACTGCTGGTTGGTCACTTCGTACTTGCCCAAAAAAAAAGCACCGACTGTGACAGAATGAACCGGAAGCTCGTCCGTAACTCCCTCGTCGCCGAAAGTATCTCCCATCTGAAATGCCCCATCCGGTATATAGGATAGATACTGGGGCACACATGGGTCGGTAGTCAGCCATTCCGCAGCAAGCGTATCGAGGTCGTTGATATCGTAGACCGTAAGCCATTGTCCAGCGAGAACCTCAAAATCCTCGAAATCAACAAAATAGTCCCCCGTGAAATCCGAAGAAGGACACGCTGCAAAGACTACTCCGCCGACAGAAAGAGCCCAGGCGAGAATAAATGCTGATAACATGCTGTTCATCTTCATCGGAATCACGACTTTCAAATTCAAAACTTATTATGTCTTGTTTTTCCGACAGTACAAACTGCGGAGTATTTATACATCGGGAATCTTGGCTCAAAATTTTACCAAAATCTATGCGAAATAATCAATTTAAAAGACAAACGATGCTTCGAAAAGGGGCCGGGCAAACCGCAAAGCGGTGTTTCTATATGTAAAATCACGCCGTTTGAAACACAGCTGTACTAAAAACCGCATTATAACCCAACAATATTGCTCTTTTTTCACAATTACTGTTGCATAAAAGCAAATTATTGTTATTTTTACTCGCAAATCTTTTTAATTAGGAGAAGAAATATGGAACACGGACCAGCGAGTGACTGGAGTAAAGACAAAGCGTCGAAGTTTAAGACGCGAATCGGCATCTGGATGTTTATGCTATACACCATCATTTATTTGGGGTTTATTTTAAACTGCACCCTGAATCCCGCCCTGATGGCATCCGACATTGGTGGATCAAATCTGGCAATTATCTATGGATTTGGTCTGATTATTTTTGCCCTGATGCTGGCGTTTGTCTATAACGCCATCTGCTCCGCGGCGGAAGAAGAACTCAACGACCCTGAAGATTTCAAGACAGGAGATGAACAATAATGTACGAGACATCATTAGGTGCTATTGGCGTATTTGTCGCATTTGTTTTATTTGTATTGTGGATTTCATATCACTTTGCCCGGATGACCAAAGGCGCAAAAGGCTATTTTGCCGCCGGCGGCAATATCCACTGGTCCATCAACGGTATTGCCTTCGCGGGCGACTATCTGTCCGCCGCATCCTTTTTGGGTATCTGCGGGATGATTGCCACGGTCGGGTATGACGGCTTTTTGTATTCCATCGGCTATCTGGCCGGCTGGATTGTCGCGCTGTTCGTCATTGCCGAGCCGATGAAGCGGCTGGGTAAATATACATTCACCGACGCTCTGGACGCCAAATTCAATTCCCGCGGGATTCAGTTAACCTCGGCTATCAGTACGCTGGTGGTATCGATTTTTTACCTGATTCCGCAGATGGTCGGCGCCGGCACACTGGTTGAGCCGCTGCTGGGGCTGCCGCATCACGTCGGCGTTATCCTGGTAGGTACGATTGTGATCATCATCGTTGCTACCGCAGGTATGGCTTCAACCACCTACGTTCAGTTTATGAAGGGCGGACTGCTGATTATCTTTTCGATTTCGGTTGTGCTGATTACGCTGTACAACGGCCTTAGTACGCATCCCAAGCCGGATCGCAATCAGCCGCCGATATCTTTGAAGACGCTTGCGGGCACCGTTCAGGACGGCAAGACTGTCCCGGCGGATACGGCCTATACCTTGGTCGGCACTCAGGAACCCGCTCCTGGCCTGGTCTTTGCCAAACTGTCCAATGCGGACAAGCAAAGCTGGTGGCATCTGACCAAAGACGCCAACAGCCTGCCGATTTTCACCGAAGCATACTGGGTTACCACGCTGGCGGTACCGGTACAGGATTCTAAAGGCGCATCTGTTTCGACGCTTTACAATGGTATTCCCAGAACCGACAGCAAACCGCTCCAATCGGGCTTTATCCAGAAATTGATGTATCGCGGCGAAAGCGTCGATGAAGTTCGCAATTTGAGTATCAATGAGTTCCTGGCGACCATCAAAAACAGTACGATCGTTCGCTTTTTGAACAAGAGTTTCAATGACGGCAGCGACAAAGTTACCGTGTACTACCAGAAACCCACTCCGGGCAGAGAATTGTTGACCCCGGGCGTGAAGTTCAAAGTGGATCAGGCCAAAGGCGCCAAGCTGATGGACAAGCTGAATTTTGCTTCGCTGATGATGGCTCTGTTTTTCGGCACCGCCGCCCTGCCGCATATCTTAATTCGATACTACACCGTCCCGACACCCGCTGCGGCACGCAAAAGCACCATCGTCGCGATTGCCTCGATTGGCCTGTTCTATGTGCTGACACTGTTTATGGGGCTCGGCGCGATGGTCAACGGCGTTGTGGATTTGACGGACAATAATATGTCCGCCCCCCTGCTTGCCAAGAGCTTCGGTATTACGCTGTTCGCGATTATTTCCGCAATTGCGTTTGCCACCGTTTTAGGTACGGTCAGCGGTCTGATCGTTGCCGCCTCCGGTGCAGTCGCTCATGACCTGATGGACCGGTTCTTCAATATGAAGTTGACGGACAAAGGCAAGGTTTTTGCCGGCAAAGTGGCCGCGATTGTTGTCGGCTGTCTTGCGATGTTCCTGGGGATTATCTACAAGGGAATGAACGTATCGTACCTGGTCGGCTGGGCGTTTTCAGTGGCCGCCTCGGCCAACCTGCCGGCGATTGTGATGACCCTGTTCTGGAAAGGCACAACCAAACGCGGTGTTGCAGCATCGATTGTTGTCGGTATTATTTCTTCGGTCGGCCTGATTCTGCTGTCGCCCGATATGTATGAAAAGTACGGTTTGGCTCGTACTGCCGCCCCAATCGGCATTGACAACCCGGGGATTATCTCAATCCCGCTAAGCTTTATCGTACTGGTTATTATTTCTCTGATGACCAAACCCGAAAAGCAGACTGTAAACCAATAGCTTTAACTCGATGACATAAATCGATGGTTTTGGGAGTTGCCGGAAGGCGGTTCTCAAAACCATCTTTTTTTGGCCCGTCAAAAGGAAACCTTTCAGGGGACAAAAGACCTTTGATTACCGAAAGAAGGCTTTACGCCGGGGGTAGGGAGGCGTGTGGGAAATAACTCTTGTAATGCATCGGTAGAATCCTGTACAATGTCCCTAAAATATACTAAGAATGGGATATTAAAAAAGCTTTATGGCAAAAACTGACAAGTACTATCGGCTCAAACTGGCAAGCTGTCTACTGGCACTATCTGTAATTGCGTACGTCATTCACTGGCTTGTTTTCCGTGATCTGCATCATATCATGCTCTATCTGATCGGCGATCTTGCGTTCCTATTCATCCAAGTCCTGCTGGTGACGCTGATTATCGAGGAATTTCTCAATGACCGGGATCGGCGGGCAAAATTCCAAAAACTCAATATGGTCATCGGGGCGTTTTTCAGCGAGGTCGGCAATCCGCTGCTGGAATATTTTATCCAATTCGACGGAAAATCGCAAGCTCTGCAAGAACACCTGCTGGTCAATGGCTCCTGGGATGCTAAACACTTCGAAAAGGCTCGCCGGACGGTTACGGGATTTGCTTTTGAGATTGACGCGAAAACCGACAAGCTGGCTCAGCTAAAGCCTTTCTTAATGGAGCGGCGCGAGGCGATGCTTCGACTGCTGGAAAATCCGACGCTGCTGGAGCATGAGACATTCACCGAGCTGCTGTGGGCGGTGTTTCATCTGACAGAAGAACTGGCGTGCCGAAAGACATTCGATGCTATTGGGGACAGCGATCTGAATCATCTTGCCGGGGATATCAAGCGTGCCTACCCCCTACTGATCGGACAATGGCTCAATTACATGGAACACCTGAAACGCGATTATCCATATCTGTTTTCGCTGGCGGTGCGAACCAACCCGTTCAATCCGCAGGCATGTGCGGAAGTTAAAAATTAGAATCCCAAAAATGCAAAAAGATCTGAAAAACTGTATCCTGGAAGAACTCAATGCACTGGCGGCGGAGTTTGGACAAAAGACGTTCGTCAGTAAATATATTTTTACGTTCATTCACCAGAAAAACGCCGAGACGCTCGAGCAGATTACCCCCCTGTCGAAATCCTTTCGGACTGCGTTGAGCGAGGCGGACTGGGGAATTTCACAGCTTAAAACCATCCAGACATTTGAGGATATTGACGGAACGGTAAAGTTCGTGTTTGAAACCGCCGACGGCTGCCGGATTGAGTCAGTACGCTTGCTGGATGACGGGCGGAATACCTTTTGCATTTCCACGCAGGTCGGCTGCCGGATGGGGTGTCTTTTTTGCGCTACGGGGAAGCTGAAATACCAGCGGAATCTGACGGCGGCGGAGATTATTGACCAGGTGTATCAGATGCAGAAAGTCGTCGGCAAGGCGAACAATCTGGTCTATATGGGGATGGGCGAGCCGCTGGATAACTACGACGCAGTGATGCGGTCGGTGGCATTGATTAATCATAAGGACGGACAAAATATCGGTATCCGGCATATTACGATTTCGACCTGCGGACTTCCCGAGCAGATTTTGCGGCTGGCGGATGAGACGCTGTGTCCCCGGCTGGCCATCTCGCTGCACGCATCCGACGATAAGACCCGCAAAAGCATTATGAAGGCGGCCAATCGGTGTACCGTGCGGCAGCTAATCGATACCTTGATACAGTATCAGGAGCTGACTAAGCGGCGGGTGACGATTGAGTATTGTATGATTCAGAACATTAACGACTCGCCGCAGCAGGCACGGCAGCTTGCCGAACTGCTTAAGCCGCTGAAATGCAATGTCAATCTGATTGAGTTTAATCCCTTTGAGGGGTGTGAGTTTGAACCGTCATCGCCGGCGGCGATTCGGCATTTTGCCCAGATTTTAGAGCGAAACGGCATCGAAACGGTTATCCGGTTTAAACGCGGCCGGTCGATTCGGGCGGCCTGCGGACAACTGGGAGCGGATTGGCTGGAAAAGGATAGCCAAACATAAAGGTGTATTGAGCTTACAATACTTTCTCTCCATCGTTGATTCATTGTAATCAGAGCTCAAGATCATTGCCGCCAACAAAAAATAGATCGGGCGATTTATCTTGTAAAAAAAGCCTTGCAAGTGATTTTTCTGCAAGGCTTTATGAAAAGTCGGAGAAACAGGATTTGAACCTGCGACCTCTGCGTCCCGAACGCAGCGCTCTAGCCAAACTGAGCTACTCTCCGTAATAAGACGAAAAATTATACCCTGTTTTCAGGAAATTGCAAGCTACATTATGAAAATTGGGTCCACATCGTAGTAAATCCCGACCGCCGGGCGAATGGGCGGCTGGGTGCGAATATCGGCCAAAAGCCGCTGTAAATCCGCCGCCGTGGGGGCTTGCAGAATGATTTGCAGGCGATGAAACCGCTGAATTCGGCTAATGGTGGCCGGCATCGGACCCCGCACCTTGATATCCATCCCAAGCCTCTGAATGGTCAAATCCAGCTGATCCCGCATTTTTTTTGCTGCTTTTTCCAGCAGGTCAAATCTGACATCCCGCATCTGAATT
>JBHJNC010000142.1:0-8921 GCA_048497675.1 Gimesia maris | reverse complement strand
AAGCAGGAAGTCGGGGGTTCGAATCCCTCACCGCCCACTCAAAAAACCTTGTTTTCAGCAATGAAAATGAGGTTTTTTTGTTTTCAGCAGGTCAATAACTCACGTCATTACGCGATTGCAGTAACCGCCGGGAAATATAGGCACACACAACCTACCTTGTTCTTAAATAGTAGAAAATCCCTTGACGTCCTTGGATTCATCTCTAAAATAAGAGTTGTTATTATTTTTAATAGCAACCCAACTCTATGAAATACAAACGAAGCAAACAGCGGAAAAGATTGCTGGAGCTGCTTCGGCGGACAGTAGTACACCCTACTGCTGATTGGCTCTTCCGGAAACTGAAAAAGGATCGGTTATAGAATCTCCCGACATCGAATTGTTTTGTTGGCACCTGCAAGGAATGTCGACAGAAAACCAAAAGGTCGAAAGGAGTTTAACATGGCAGAAGAAAGCAAATGCCCGGTAACGGGTAAAAAAGCGGTATCCGGCGGCGGCACATCGAACCGGGACTGGTGGCCGAATCAGATCAACCTCAGGATTCTTCATCAGCACTCTGATAAAAGCAATCCAATGGGCACGCAGTTCAACTACGCCGAGGAATTCAAGACACTCGATCTGCAGGCCATTAAGAAAGATCTTTATACGCTGATGACCGATTCCCAGGAATGGTGGCCAGCCGATTATGGTCATTATGGACCCCTTTTTATCAGGATGGCATGGCACAGCGCAGGCACCTACCGCATAGGCGACGGGCGTGGTGGAGCAGGGTCCGGCGATCAGCGTCTGGCGCCCTTGAACAGCTGGCCTGACAACGTCAACCTTGACAAGGCACGACGGCTGCTTTGGCCCATCAAGCAAAAATACGGCAGTAAAATTTCATGGGCTGACCTGATGATTCTAGCCGGCAACTGTGCGCTGGAGTCAATGGGATTCAAGACCTTCGGCTTCGGCGGCGGACGCCAGGATGTCTGGGAGCCGCAAGAAGATATCTATTGGGGTTCTGAGACCGAATGGCTTGGCGACAAACGCTACTCCGGCGACCGTGTACTCGAAAATCCGCTGGCAGCCGTGCAGATGGGCCTGATCTATGTCAATCCGGAAGGCCCGAACGGGAACCCGGATCCGGTGGCATCGGGCCGTGATATCCGCGAAACTTTCGCACGTATGGCGATGAATGATCAAGAGACTGTCGCGCTCGTTGCTGGCGGACATACCTTCGGCAAATGTCACGGTGCCGGTCCTGCCAGTCATGTAGGTCCGGAGCCAGAGGCGGCCCCTATCGAAGAACAGGGGCTCGGCTGGAAAAGCAGTTTCCGCAGCGGCAAGGGTGGCGATACGATCAGCAGCGGCATCGAGGGTGCCTGGAAGCCCAATCCGATCAAGTGGGACACGGGCTACCTTAAGGTGCTGTTCAAATACGAGTGGGAACTGGTCAAAAGTCCGGCCGGGGCAAACCAGTGGCTGGCAAAGAATGTGGCAGAAGAGGATATGATTGCGGATGCACATAATCCATCGAAGAAACATCGGCCGATGATGACTACTGCTGACCTCGCGCTGCGATTCGATCCGATCTATGAGCCGATTGCCCGGCGATACCTTCAGAACCCCAGGGAATTCCAGGACGCCTTTGCTCGGGCGTGGTTCAAGCTGACCCACCGCGATATGGGCCCCCGCTGCCGCTATCTGGGCCCGGAGGTTCCCAAAGAGGAACTGATCTGGCAGGATCCGATCCCAGCGGTCGCTCATAAGCTCATTGATGCAAAAGACATCGCCGACCTCAAGACCAAGATTCTTGCTTGCGGTTTGTCGGTATCCCACCTGGTCTATACGGCATGGTCATCGGCATCGACATTCCGCGGCTCCGACAAACGCGGCGGGGCCAACGGGGCACGCATTCGCCTTGCTCCTCAAAAGAACTGGAAAGTCAACCAGCCAGCCCAACTCAAGACGGTGCTGCAGAAACTTGAGGAAATCCAAAAGAACTTTAATAGCACCCAGTCCGGCGGCAAAAAGGTTTCACTTGCCGATTTAATTGTTCTGGGCGGATGTGCAGGCGTCGAGCAAGCAGCAAAAAATGCAGGTCATCAAATTACGGTCCCGTTTACACCGGGACGGATGGATGCATCGCAGGAACAAACTGACGCAGAGGCATTTGCCGTACTCGAACCGAAAGCTGACGGGTTCCGCAACTATCTCAAAGCTAAATACAGTGTATCGGCCGAGCACTTGCTGGTGGATCGTGCACAATTACTGACGCTGACTGCTCCGGAAATGACGGTTCTGGTTGGCGGTATGCGCGTTTTGAATGCCAACTTTGAACAGTCTCCGCACGGCGTATTCACACATCGTCCGGAAACTCTCACGAATGACTTTTTTGTGAATCTGCTCGATATGAATACCGTGTGGAAGCCGGCATCCAAAGACGAGGATGTGTTTGAGGGCCGTGATCGTGCATCCGGCGCACTGAAGTGGACGGGGACCCGTGTTGACCTGATCTTCGGTTCGAACTCACAACTGCGGGCCATCGCGGAAGTCTATGGAAGCCGGGATTCCCAGGAAAAGTTTCTACACGATTTTGCAGCGGCGTGGAACAAAGTCATGAATCTTGACCGGTTTGACCTTTCGTGAAGGCCGCCCGCTTATCTGTGCATATAGCAATCGTGACGATAGGAAAACTAAGGGTCTAAAGCCTTCAGACGTTTTAAAGTATCAGGCTTAGTGTCTATGATAGCTTTTGAAGGTATCGCAAGTCCAAAATAATATTAGACAATATTACCGGTCATTGTCAGACGAATCTTATTTGGTCACAGCAATGGATTTTCTGAACAGCGCCAGACTGTACATAAAAAATCCAAGACCGACAATGGTCACCATCGCGAAATTAGGCCAGGCCGCTGCCAGTCCGCCGCCGCGATAAATGATAATCTGTGAAAAACTGACAAAATGCCGCGAGGGCAAAAAGAACGTGATATGCTGCAGCCATCGGGGCTGGCTTTCGACCGGCGTATTGCCTCCGGAAAGCAGCATCAGCACCATAATCACAAGAATAATCAGCAGCGCAAACTGGGCCATGGACCGCGAAATCGTCCCCAGAAATATTCCCAGCGCCGTTGCGAAAAACAGGTACAATACCACCCCAAAAAACCACAGCCCGACCGACCCGGCAAACGGCACCTTGAGAGCCATGTGGATGACCAGAAGCAGCGAAAGCCCGGTGGCAATCAAAATCACAAGACTGTTGGCCCAGACCTTGGCCATGGCAATCTCAAATGCGGTCAGCGGCATCACCAGCAGGTGTTCAAGAGTCCCGTGTTCGCGTTCACGGATGACTGCAGCGCCGGTCAGCACCACCGTCAGGAGTGTGATCTGGTTGATAATGGCCACTACACCCGTAAACCAGGACGATACGCCCTTGGGATTGAACAGTTTGCGAACGACCAGATTGATCGGGGTTGAGGATTTCGTGTCGGTACGTTTTAGAAAATTGGAAATCCGATCGCTGATAATTGACCGGATATAGTTGTCGCCGATACCGGCCTGCTGCATGGCGGTTGCATCAATGTTGATCTGGATATCCGGGTTGCGTCCGGCACGAAAGTCATTCTCCATCTGGCTGGGCAGAACGACGACAAACATAAATTCACCCTTATCCATCGCGTCTTCGACCTGCCCGGCATTAATAACATGAGGCACCTGGAAACGCGGCGGATAAAAAGAATTAATCAGCTCTTTAGCCAGCGCCGATCCGTCCTCGTCCACAAAAGCAATCGACGCATTATTCACTTCGTTGGATGTCCCTGTCGCCTGGACATAAATCGCCACGGTGAACGCATAGACCACAAATAGGATCATGACTATGTCCGACAGCAAGCTGCGAATTTCCTTAAGCCCCAGCCAGAGAATATTCAGTAATGTTATCATGGTTATTTCTCCTGCTTTCTGAGACCAACCCAGCTTATCGCCCAGAGAACTGGGATCGCGCATGCCAGGAAAATAATATCCTGCATCATCAGTTCAGGTCCAATCCCCTTGGTATAGGTCCCGACGCTGGAATGCATATAATACGACGTCGGCCAAATCAGGCCGAAGAGCCTTGCGTTGCCCTCCAGGGTCGAAACCGGCTGCATCAGTCCGGAGAACTGAACCGTCGGCACAATCGTCAGAATCGCGGTGACAAAAACCGCCGCAACCTGACTGCTGGTAAATGTTGAAGTCACCATGCCGATGCCGGTGGTCGAAGTCACATACAACAGCGTGCACAGCGTCAGCATCAGGAGACTGCCTTTGATGGGAATGCCGAAAACCGTCGTCGCCATGACAACCAGGATAAAAAAGTTCAGCATGCTGATGGCAATATAGGGAATCTGTTTTCCCAGAAGGTATTCCATCCTGCCTGTCGGTGTCACATAAAAGTTAATCATGGAACCCAGTTCCTTTTCGCGGACGATACTGACGGTCATCAGAATCGCCGGTATCAGGACCAGCAGCAATGCCGGGACACTGGGTACAATCGCATAGACACTTTCAAACGACGGATTATACATATAACGTGACTGGAAATTAGCCGTATCTTTCTGAGGCTCAGATGTCTTCAGACCGCTGGCGGGGTCTTTAAGCATCGTATTATGCACGCCTTTGACATATTGCGCGATGGTTTCACCGCGAAAAGTCATTGCACCGTCAACTTGAGCCATCACCTCTGGGCTTGCACCCCTGCGGAAATCACGGCCAAAACCCGGAGGAATCTCAAGCACCAGAGAAATATCATCCGACTGCAGCCGATGCAGAGCTTCAATTGCAGAAGCCAGCGGCGGTTTGGCATCAAAATAACGTTCCGTACCGGCAAACTGTTCAAGATAAGCACGGCTTTCCGGCGTCCGGTCCTGATCCAGCACGGCATAGCGGATATGTTCGACATCCGTGGTGATGCCAAAACCGAAAATCAGCATCAGAATCGCAGAACCCAAAAACGCAAAAGCCAATCGCACCGGGTCGCGCAGAATCTGCTGTGTCTCATTGTGTGAATAGGCCAGCATCCGGCCGATTGCCAACTGGAAAGCGGAAGGTTTGGACGCAGCTGGTTTGGCTTGCGTTTTTTCTTTTGCCTTTTCTTCGACAGCCTGTTCTTTCTTGTCCTTGCCTTTGACTGCGGCGGCCTCCTTGATGGCATCTTCCATATGGCCGATAAAAGCGTCTTCAAGATTGTCTTTGCCGCGGGCTTCAATCAGTTTCTGCGGGGCATCACAGGCCAGCACTTTGCCTGCATTCATCAGCGAAATCCGGTCGCAGCGCATACCTTCATTCATAAAGTGTGTTGTGATAAAGATCGTAACACCCTGCTTGCGTGACAGGTCGATCAGCAATTCCCAGAAACTGTCGCGAGCCACCGGATCCACGCCCGAAGTCGGTTCATCCAGGATTAAAATTTCCGGTTCATGCAGCACTGCCACAGCCAGGGAAAGACGCTGCTTTAAGCCCATCGGCAGCGAATCAGCCAGCGAATCCAGATGCGGACCCAGTCCGAACTTTTCAACCAGTTCATCGATGCGTTGTTGGGCTTTGTCAGGCGGAATATGATAAAGACGGGCATCCAGCACCAGATTCTGGCGAACGGTCAACTCCCCGTACAGCGAGAATGCCTGAGTCATATACCCGAGATTCTTTCGGACTTCCATACTTCCGGCTTCCACCGAACTGCCGAAAATGGTCGCACTGCCTTCGGTCGGAGGCAAAAGTCCTGTCAGCATCTTCATGGTCGTGGATTTGCCGCATCCATTGGAACCGAGGAAGCCGAATATTTCACCCCGTTCTATCGAAAGCGTAACATGGTCAACCGCGGTAAAGCTGCCGAAACGGCGGGTCAGACCTTTGGCGTCAATGGCGATTTCCTTGCCGGTCTGGCGAGGAGGGATCGTCAGTTCCTTGTGGCCTTTGCGTTTTTCCTCCGGCAAAAGCTTAATAAAACATTGCTCAAGGTCTTTGGATCCCGTCCGCTCCATCAGTTCTTTGGGCGTTCCTGTCGCCAGCACCTGACCGGCATCCATGGCGACAATCCAGTCCCATTTCTGAGCCTCATCCATATAGGCTGTGGAAATGACCACACTCATGCTCGGACGGTTTTTGCGAATATCATCGATCAGCGTCCAGAACTGCTGCCGTGAAAGCGGGTCGACACCGGTGGTCGGCTCATCAAGAATCAGAAGGTCAGGCTCATGAACCAGTGCGCCGCAAAGCCCTACTTTCTGCTTCATGCCGCCGGAAAGTTTTCCGGCCGGACGGGTGGGAAACGGGCTTAGCCCGGTCGCATCCAGCAGTTCTTTGACTTTGGCCGGACGCTCCTGGGCAGATAGCCCGAAAAGCTGCGCCATAAAATCCACGTTGTCATAGACACTCAACTCAAAATAGAGATTTTTACCCAGCCCCTGCGGCATATAGGCAATCTGCGGACAGACATCCCGGCGATGGCGGAAGTCAGCGATATCGCCTTCCAGAACGGAAATATCCCCTTTCTGCAATTTTTTAGAGCCGGCAACCAGGGCCAGCAATGTTGACTTGCCGACTCCATCAGGTCCGACCACGCCGACCATAATGCCGCTTGGAATGTCCAGAGAAATATTATTCAAGGCCATAACCTTGCCGTAGCGGTGGGTTACATTCTTAATCGAAACCACGGGTTTGCCGCCGGGTATGGCTGAAGTTTTATCAGACACGGATGACACCATGGTTTATCTCTCCCAATGGATGCAGCTGACAGTTTTTTTACTTATCTTACTGCGATATTGCATCGAAGTCTCTGTGATGCTTATTTTGTTTCCGTTATGGTATTGGCATCCGCTGCAGGCTGCGGAACCGGCTTTTCTTCCTGCTTGGGAACCGGCACCGAAATTGCTTCTTGCAGCCAGGCAGGCCAGACGGCGGTTTCTTTGTACTTGACATAGCCGACACCGCGAACACCCGTCTTGATGCGTTCGATATAAGCGGAGATAAGCTCTTCGGGCACTTGTATCTTGACTCGGAACATCAATTTGTCACGTTCGCTTTTTGTCTCCACCTGTTTGGGTGTGAATTGCGCTTCCGGCGAGACAAAACTCACATAACCGCCCGCCGCTTTTCCGGGGGCGTAGTCGGCTGTGATTCTCGCTTCGGCGCCAATCTTCAGACTGGCCGCTTGTTCTGAAGGGAGGAATATCTCCATATAGACATCCTCCAGGTTGATCAGCGTCAGAGCCTTGCCGCCGGCTCCCAGCACTTCACCCGTCTCGGCCAATCGATACAGCACCCTGCCGCGTACCGGCGATTTGAGCGTGGCATCATCGATGCGTGTCTGAATCGTTGTGACATTGGCCAGGGCAACTTCAACCTGCTGTTTGGCCGTCTGCATTTTGGCTTCCGCTTCCGCCAGGGCGGCCGTGCTTGTTTCTACCTGCGTTTTGCGGGTATCCAGCTCCCGCTGCGAAGCTGCGTTTGATTCGACCAGTTTGGTGGTACGCTCGACCTCAATCTTAGCATTTTCAACTAAACTTTTTTGTTTGACTATGGCGGAGTTTGCAGCCGCCACCTGTTCCTGTGCGGCAGCGACACTGGCCTTGGCCTCGGCCAATTGCGATTCCAGTGTCAACGTATCCATTATGACCACAACCTGACCCGATTGAACAAGATCACCTTCTTTAACCAGGATTTCCTTAACCCGCAGCGGTTCTTTGGCCGCAACATCAACCTGCTTGGCTTCGATGCGTCCATTCCCGGAGGCAATACCGTCTGGCAGCGCACTTTGCTGCTTCTTCCAAATCTTATATCCAATAAGTGCAGCGACTACTACCGCAGCCAGCAGAATAATTTTATTGATCATTTTTTTGTTATTATCGTTGGACATAGCATACTCCTTATATTAACCATTAAGCATCAGATTGTTGACTACCTTTTGACATTTATCTTTTTATTACCAGTCCGGCGTCTGCATCAGCGGCATCGTACCGGCCGCCTGCGGCTCTATCGTTGTTTCCGATGCGGGCTTAGCCGGCAGCAATTTACCCCAGTTGGTCCGCTTCTGCATTTCCGTCTGCATCGTTTCAGGCACATAGGGCTGCCCAAGGTGCATTTCCCAGCCGCCGCCCAGGGCTTTATAGGTGGCAATCAGATAAGTCGCTATCGATGACTGCGTCTGGGCCAGGCTGTTCTGCTCCTGCAGCAGTGACCGCTGACCATCAATGACACGCTGATAATCCACCGCACCTTCCTTGTATTGTGTCATGGCAATTTCGACGGAGCGTTTTGCCGCAGCCACAGAATTCTGCTCCGATACGGCCGCTTCCTGTGCCCGAAGAAATCCGGTCATCGAATCTTCCACTTCCTGAGCCGCTTTCAGCACAGTGTCCTGATAATTGACAACAAATTGCTGGAACCGGGCATCCTGGACGCGAACATTATTCTCGATGCGGCCGAAATTGAAGATCGGCCAGTTGAATCCCGGACCGTATGAATATGTAAAACTGTCTCCGTCAAAAAGATTGTGAAATTTTGCATCGTTGGAGCGTGCCCCGCCATCGCTGCTGGTTTGGAAGCCAACAGAGCCAAACAGTGAAAAACTCGGGTAGAGATCTGCCTTGGCAACCCCGATACGGGCACTCTGTGCCATGGCAGCCAGCTCGGCACGGCGGATGTCCGGGCGACGCCGCAGCAGTTCAGCGGGCATACTTACCGTAACCTTGGACTGGGCTGACGGGATAGTGCGTGAACCCTCCAGCAGCGTCTCAATCTGGCCGGTGGGCTGTCCCAGCAGTGTGCTTAAGGCATTCTGAGACTGCTGCAGACTCGTCAGCAGTTTGGGAATCGAAGCCCGCGTGCTTTCCAGCAGCGTCGTTGCCTGGGTAACATCCAATTCCGAAGTCGCACCGTTATCGAAACGGGCCTGGGCTATCCGT
>JBHJNC010000141.1:0-2464 GCA_048497675.1 Gimesia maris | reverse complement strand
AGATAGAAATAAATCGTATCTTCTACTTTGGCGAAAGACGAGGGGAAATGACCTCTATAAATCCAAATATCACTATAACAGCAGGTGTTGCGGCCTCGACGGCGGGGCTCGACCCCAAAAAGGCCCAGCGCAAAGATTCACCGCGTTCGGTTACGTATTTCGGCTCGGAATATCGGCGCATCATCGAAAAGGCGTTGAATGAAGAGCCGGCCAATCATGCGGAAATAGTGAAAGATGCTCGGGAATTGCTGTTAAGCGGACATTTTGACAGCCCGCAGACGGCACGCCAGGCTGCCGAGAGAATCATTGAGGAAGGAATTTAGTATAATACACTGACAAAGGATTGTCGGTATTTTGGATAAAGGATTATCCAATTATAGGCAGGGCTGTGAAAATCAGCCCTTCTTTTTTGCGCGGATCACTAAGCGTACGCATCAAAAAAAAGCCCAAGCGGGTAATTGCCCGGTTTCCCGGTAAGCTTTTCTTTGACAACAGACAAAATCGCTCGTCTTTGCGGTCGAAACGGCCGCCACGGGTTATCGGAACCGTCATTTTGGCTGCTTTGATGCCGCGGTCGATCAGTAATCGCCAGGCTCGGTGAAAGCGGCTTAGACTCCAGCACCTGTATTGTGACAAATTTTGACACCCCAGACCACCTGCCCGGATTCGGGCAACAAGAGTTATTCCTAACCATATCCCTATGGTTTTATTTTCCCAATCCACAGTTCATTATATGAAATTTGGGGTTTTATTTCAATCTTATTCGCTGCTGGGGCCTGAAAAATCGCTGATACCAGTATTGTTATGATTCTCTGTGGTTCGGCGGATAGCCAGAATGCTCGTGTCGTCGACCTGGCTGGCAAGACCGATAAACCGCCGGCGATACCCCAATAGGGTATGGACTAACTGGGAGGCCGAGTTGCCGCGGCATTGATACAGCACCTCCATCAGCCGCTCCTTGCCCCACATCTGGCGTTCGAAATTAACCGCGTCAATCAAGCCGTCCGTGTAAAGCAGCAGGCAATCCTCATTACGGAAGGGGACGGTTTCGATTTCATGGGATACCTTGTCCATTAACCCGAGAACAAGACCTCCTTTGTCGAGATTTAATATGTCGCCTTCTCTGCGGATTAGCAGTCCGGGTTCATGCCCGCAATTGCAGTAGGTAATCGTGTTCTGGTCCGTGTCAATTCGAGCCAGATACAGGGTGATAAATTCCCCATTGCGGCACTCCCGGCAGGCGACATTGTTGAGTTTTTCAATAATTTCCTGCATGCTGTGCCGGCCGTAGCCGCCGTCGGCATAGGCCCGCATCGCCCCGCGGAACATACTCATCATCATGGCCGCCGGCACGCCTTTGCCGATCACGTCGGCAATCGCCACGACAATGCTGTTTTCGCCGACCGCGAAAAAGTCGTATAAATCGCCGCCGATTTCATGGCAGGGCTTATAAATGGCCGCCAGGTCAAGCCCGCACATACAGGGGGATGTGTCGGGAATCATCCGCCGCTGAATCACGGCCGCCAGATCCATCTGCTGTTTCATCTTGGCCCCTTCGAGGGCCTGGGCATAGAGCCTGGCGTTGGTAATTGCGATCGCGCACTGGGTTGCTACCAATCGGGCAACACGGATGGCTTGTCGGTTAAAGCGGTTCGGCTCCGGGCTGTAAAGCCGCAATACGCCCAACGGCTTATTTTTAAATCGGATTGCTACCGTAAGCTGGCTGATTAAGCCTTCTTTGACAGTCGCTTCCGGGTAGCGGACGCGGGGGTCCACACGCATATCATCCAGCACCACGGCTTTGCCGGTAAAGGCTTCTTTGACGACCGGCTCATCCATGGTTACCGGACCTTTGTTGCGGTATTCCTCGCTAAGGCCGTAGGTGGCGCGCATGGTCAGGTCGCCGGACTTGTCGTCCAGCAGCCGGATCGAACAGGCGGTGGTATTGGTTACCAGCACCGCCGCCTCGGCCAGTCGGTCCAAGACCTCCTGAAGCTCGAAGTTTCCCGCTACCAGCGTCGAAATCTGGTAGATTTGGTCGGAAAGCCTGATTTTTTTCTGCCGTTGCGCCATATTTAGTCTATTGGATGTCCAAAATTCATTTACCTGCCGAAATTATACCCGATTCCTAAGATTTTAATAGTTAATTTTGGGTTTGTTTTGGCGAACGCCGAGAAACCACAGATTGCCCAGATTCACACAGATTATAAAAATGGGTTCGTTTTGCCGCCGCGTAGCGGCGGAATGTAGAATTTAGAATGTAGAATGAAGAATTCATCAATATTAAGATTTTATTCATCATATATTAAGCAGTTGTTAAGATTGGGTTCGTTTTGAAAAAATGGCAAAAGGCAAAGGGAAAAAGGAAAAATTGAGGAATGCCGACAAGCGGCATAGAGATTTATCCGAAGCAGGGATGCTTCGGCTACCTTGAAAATGGGTTCGTTTTGTGAAAAGTTCTTAG
>JBHJNC010000140.1:0-3766 GCA_048497675.1 Gimesia maris | reverse complement strand
ACACCGATGATCTGGTTGCGGTATGTTGTTATCATCTCAGGCAGTTTTCCAATCCAATCAGCCAATTCATTTTGCATCAGTTCGTGACGGTGTTTTGAATCCATAACTCATCCTTTTTTTAGCTAAAAACGGCTTATTATTCTCTGTGACATTTCTTATCGGTAAACTGTTAAGTCGACTATTATAGAAACTTTAGTTTACTCTTGCAACAATACTTTGCCGATAGTAGAGTTTCCAGCGCCGGATTTATAATGATTTTGATTGAAATAGGAATAGATTCATGAGTAAACTCATCCATTTTATAGTAATTATTAGCATTTTATTTCTATCCCCCCTCGTGTCGGCAGAGCTCCCCCAAAACTGGGACGCATCGAAATATATCCCAATCAGCGAAATCAAGACAGAAATGGACGCCTATTGCCTTACGGTTCTGGAAGGCGAAAAAATAGAGAAATTCCCCCTTAAAATACTTAGCATCATCCAGCAAGCCCGCCCCGGCAGAGATATGATTTTGGTGGTTGGAACGGATGACCGCTTTAAGCACTTAGGGGCAATTCATGGCTGCTCGGGTTCGCCGGTTTACATCGACGGAAGAATGGCCGGGGCGTTGTCGGCAGGCTGGGACGGTTCAATTGACCCGCTTTATCTGGTGACCCCGATTGAGTATATGCTGACGATTGGGGAAGGCATTGATAAGTCTATAACTAATTACAATAAAACGAGTTATATAGAGATATCAGCGCCAATAAACCGCCAATCCATCGTGCAGAAAGCGATGGATTCTATCGGACAAAAACCCTTATCGTCGGTTCAGTTTCCGGTTGCTACAAACATATCCTCAAAAGCCTGTCAGTTGATGAATGAATCAATGCTTCAGTCGGGTTTTGTGCTGATGCAGACAAATACTTCTCCACAGGTGGATTCTGACCAACGAGGTCAATCCACATTTGCACCTGGAGGAGTTTTATGTGTACCGCTTTGCTCAGGCGATATCCGAATGGCGGTAACTGGGACAGTAACCGACGTGATTAACGACAAAGTCTATGGTTTTGGACATCCTTTTACCGGAATAACCGATATAGAGCTCCCGATGGCCGCCGGCACCGTTTATGCTGTAGTTGCAACACGACAGACATCGATGAAATTGGCCGGTGCTTCCGAGATTGCCGGCACGTTGCGTTTTGACGAAGAATCGGGGGTGGCGGGGATTATTGGCCGGCTCCCGAAGCTGATTGATTTAACGATCAATGTCAAACGCTTTGACGCGGCCAAGGATAAGACATTCAATTGCAAAGTAGCCCGAGATAGTCGCCTGACCCCCCTGATTTTGCGAGCCGCAATCGCCGGGGCCGCCTTGTACCAGGGGGACCTGCCGAACGAACATAGTGTCCGGTATCATTGTGACCTTGAGCTGGAAGCCGGCCGGCAGATTCGTTTTGACGGCGTCTCTTCGGGTCAGTCCATTATGCCGATGGCAAATGATATCTTTTCGCTTACTGGGGCGTTACTGAACAACCCATTCCAGTCCTTTTATCCGGACAAAATCGTGTTGGATATTGAATTGACGCCGGACAATTTGGCCGCATCGTTGTGGGAAGCCAAAATTGCCGATAATATTGTAAGGCCCGGCGAAATGCTCAAAGTAAGTGTCGCACTCAAGACATTTCGCAGTGAGCCGAAAGTCTACGAGATAGACCTGAAAATCCCGGACGATTGTCCGGATGGGAAATATCCGCTGCAGATTTGCGGCCCCGAAGCCTATCAGGCATTTCTGATCAAGGCCTCGCCGCAGCGGTTCACGGTGGTGGATGCCGAAAGCCTGCTGACCGGGTTTAATCGGGTGCTGAATATTCAGATGGATCGGCTGTACGTTTGTCTGCCGACGGTTCAGTCGGGCCTGACGGTACGCAACGCCGAATTGCCGAATCTGCCGGCCAGCAAAGTTCTGCTGCTGGCGGACGACAAACGCATTCAGCCGGTGGCGCTCTACCAGAATTTTATCGAAAACAGTGTTTCGACGGGCTTTATCACCGCCGGAACAACTGCAATCGAGATAACGGTTGACAAAAATAAATAAGCCGCGAAAGATAGTGATTTGGACATAAATTAGAGTCTTATGCAAGGAAGATCAATGATCAAAAGTAGTTTTTTAAAGGTGCTAAGTGTTGTTGTGATATTAAGCTCAGCCTGTTCTGTGGAGGCGGTGACATCCGCGATACTTCGCCAGAAAACCAGCGACGACTTAATCAAAGGCAAAACCGAAGCGGTCATTATAGATTCTGAAGGTGTGATTCGTCTGGGGCAAAAAACACACAAGCTGGATTTTGGCGCCTTGCTGGATGAAGTCTGGACCATCAACACGGTTTTGGTTGACGGCAGCGGAACTCTGTATGCCGGAACAAGTCCGCAGGGGCAAATCATCCGTTTTCGCGACGGCAAGACAGATGTGCTGTATTCCCAGGCGGCCGGCAAAGCTGCTCAGCCCGAACTATCTGACCCGAATGATCCAAACGCAATCCAGCAAAGCCCGCAGCTCAATGAGCATATTTTCGCGATGGCCTTTGATGTTGCCGGACGTGTACTGGCAGGAGTCAGCGGTGAACAAGGCAAGCTGATTCGTCTCGGCTCTGAGACAGAAACCGTTTTTGAAAATGAAAAAGTCCAGTACATCTTCGCAATCGTTCTGGATTCGCAAAATAATATCTATCTGGCCACAGGGCCGAACGGGCAGCTTTGGAAACTGGATGCCTTCGCACAAAATCCGAAACTGCTCTGCACGATGGAAGATAAAAACATTTTATCCCTCGCAGTGGGCAAAGACGGCCTGCTGTATGCCGGCACCGATACACGGGGCATCATCTATAAGATTAAGACCGACTCCGGAAAAGCCGAGGCCCTGTTTGACAGCGAGCAGGATGAGATTACCGCTTTGGTCATCGATGACAGCGGCATTCTCTATGCGGCCGCCACCTCGGGAAATGCCGCAAATCAGACGCTGCAGGCGGGGTCCTCAATGCGGAAAGCCCCTGGAAAGCCCGAAGCCTATACCGAGAAACCCTCAGGCTCGTCTACCGGCGGCCTGAACTTGAAACCTGCCAATTCCGATGAACAGAAAACCCCTGCTGCTCCTCAGCCGCAGCAGGCCCCCAAAGCCCCGGGTCCGAAATCCGCAGGGTACGTCTATAAAATTTCACCAGATGGATTTGTGAAGGATATTTTTGTCGAACCGGCGGTGTTTTATTCTTTGTTATGCCAAAAAAACAGACTGCTGCTGGGCGTAGGTCCTCAAGCGAAATTATTTTCTATCAATCCGACGACGGAAGAACGATCGGTTATTTTCGACGAAAAAACCAGCTCACAAATTACGGCGATGTCCACCGATGGCAAGGATGTTTATATCGCAATCGCCAATCCGTCCGGCGTGGTGCGTCTGTCGGAGGCCTTCAGCGCCAAGGGAGTCTACACCTCGGACTTGCTGGATGCCGGCCAGCCAGCTCGCTGGGGTAAGGTGCAGCTCGATGCGCAGATTCCGGATGGCTGTCAAATCCAGCTGTCGGTCCGCAGCGGCAATATCAAGGACGTCAACGATCCGATGTTTTCTCCGTGGTCGCCGGATATCAACGTTGTCAAGCCCGTCGAGGCCGATTGTCCGATAGGACGGTTTTTGCAGTATCGCCTGACATTCAAAACCGAGGATGATAAATTGACTCCGTCTGTCCGTGAAATAGCGGTTGCCAATGTGGTTCCGAATCTGCCGCCGCAGGTT
>JBHJNC010000139.1:0-8720 GCA_048497675.1 Gimesia maris | reverse complement strand
ATTGGGATTATCACTTTCGGCATCTGTTATCTGGGCTGGGAAATCGGCAAACGCGTCGGCCATTTCTTTGAAAATAAAATCGAAATCCTCGGCGGCCTGATCCTCATCTGCATCGGCATAAAGATTTTACTGGGGCATTTGCTGACTGCGTAAATCAAGTTCTGTTTTTTGAAGTCACTACGCCGTTTTGGGCCACAGATGGTAGAGGTAGGCGGCGTAGCAGAGCAGAAACACAGCGCCTTCCCACCGTACCAGTTTAAAACCAGTCCACATCAGCGGCAGCGATAAGACTGCCATCGCCAGCATCATCGATAAATCCACGTTGGTTAGTCCCGGGGATGAATAGGGCATCAGCATCGACGAAAAACCCAGAATCGACAGGATGTTGAAGATATTTGAGCCGACAATGTTGCCGACAGCGATATCCGCCTGCTTACGTAAGGCGGCGACAACCGAAGTGGCCAGCTCAGGCAGACTGGTGCCGGCGCTGACGATTGTCAGTCCAATAACCGCTTCGGAAACACCGAAACTTTTGGCAAGACGCAGCGAGCCTGCAATCAGCGACTTGGAACCCAGAACAAGGAGCACCAGACCAGCAACCACATAGATAATCGCCCAGGTCATCGTGAGTTTGCAGTCTTTCAGCTCCGACGAAATTTCCTCGGCCAGCCCCTGGTCGGCATCGCGTTTGGCCTGGCGGAATGTCCAAACGGTATAGAAGATAATCCCAATGAACAGGCCGGCGCCTTCAATGCGTGACAGGTGTCTATCCCACAGCAGCACAATGCACAGGATCGATACGGCGATCATCACGGGCACATCCCAGCGAATGATCTGTTTGGTGATGCGAATCGGGCAAATCATCGCCGCAATACCCAAAATAAAAGCGATATTGAACGAGTTCGAGCCGACCACGTTGGTTACGGCAATATCGCCGAGACCGCCGAGGGCGGCCTGGGTGCTGACCGTGAACTCCGGGGCACTGGTCCCAAAGGCGACAACCGTAAGGCCAATGGCAAGAGGGCCGATACCCATACGAAAAGCCATTGAAGCAGCCCCTTTAACAAGCCACTCGGCGCCGAAATAGAGCAAAACCAAACCTACCAAAATTAGTATCGTTGTCATGATTAGATCCTTATTTTCCGTTATTGATTTGCAGTTTTTCGAGTAACTGTTTCGGGTCCCAAAATCCCGCCGGACACGATCATTTTAATTCCTTCTTCGACCGTAATATCCGTACGAATTACTGATGATGGAGCCAGAATTTCAAGAAAACCCGAAGTCGGATTCGGCGTTGTCGGAATAAATACCTTATAACAGGAATGGCCATTTTCATCAATGATTGTCCCGGTTACAAAACCAACGGCCTTAAGACCTGGACGCGGAAATTCCACCAGAACCACTTCTTTAAATCCCGGTTTGGCGGGGTTATAGAACATGTGAACCACATCCCGCGAGGCGCTATACACAGAGCGCAAAAGCGGTATGTTCAATAGAAGGTTTTCAAATCTGTTCCAAAACCATCGCCCAATAAAATGCCCTGTAACAAATCCAAGCAGGTAAATGACGCCAACCAGGACAACACAGGAAAAAATAAACTTGACCCATATCGGCATCTCAGGAAAAAGTTGTTCCATTACCGGAGAAAAAAGCCCGTTGGTAAGATTAAACAGGAAGCGGAAAATCAAAAAGGTAATAATCAGCGGCGTTGCTATCAATACGCCGGACAAAAACCGTTTTCGAGCGGCCGCCCAAAATACTCTATTCATAATTGAATCCTCATTTTATTTAATGCAAGAAAACTTCATTCTTGATATTTACTTCAATCTGGCCCGGCGGAAAATCCAGCTCAACTTTTTTGTTCGGATAGATTCCAAACATCATCCCGATACGAGAGAAGATGGATTGTTTTTTCTTCCATACACGTATCGAATTTTCGATATTGGCCTTCATCTGGGTTTGGCAACGCACCTCACGAAGCATATTTAACGCACCTTCGACATTCCCCATCATCAGCATAGCCGTAGCAAGATTGAGCTTTGTGGAGTCAGACGTTTCGCTCTGCAAAACAACAGAATTTTTGTGATATACCAAATCTATAAGCAACGCAAAGGCTTTGTGGGGATTTCCCATCCTCATCTGGCATACCGCCATGGCATTCAGCATCCAGACCGAGCCATCCAGCATCCCTGATAATAACTTAAAGGCCTCATCCGACTTGTTATCACTAATTAGCGACCAGATATAGTCTGGTGTTTTTTTATTCAAATTCATAGGACATCTCCCTGTTATACTGTTTAAGACAAACTATAGCTATTTTTGTGCTATAATGCTGTGCAATTCGTTGTTATTCGGATAACAGAAAGAGACAATCAAATTTGACGCATACAGTCCAGAGAAATGAGCGTTGGACCAGCAATTAGAGAAAACGGATTTGTATAATCATTATGAATATGCATCTTGGCTGGGGCATACTTGAATTCCTGAGCCAATCCCACCATCATCGGCAAGCAAATTAAAAGCCGACTCCGCAGCTGCGATTGTTCACAAATCAGCAGATAAACTGATTTCAAATCACTCCGCAACGAGGGCGCTTTATTTTCAGAAGTCTCGAAACACAACGAGTTACTTCTATCCTGAGCAAGCAGGCTGCTGCATAAGACAACCGCCATCATTACCCAAATTAACCCTGTTCTGTATAATCTAGACTTTTTCATTGATTGCTATTGTATCTGACCGAGTGTTGAAATGTCAATAAAAACCAATTTCCGGGAAAACACTCTAATAAAATCCGGAAGCCTGAGGCCCAAACAGGAGCTATATAAAATCACCATCAGAGTGAATATTCACTGAGGCATCTTATCAAATAAGCAACTGAGAAGCCGCTCCGCCCCGAAATACAATAAAACAAGCCCGATAAGAATCAGTAGAGTTGTCATGGTTTTATCTCTCACTCATCATTCTAATTCGTCACATCCGCCTGGACACATCGTCCCTGTGCCCATGCACACAAATCCGCAATTTTTTCCCGCATTGTAACTGACAGCGGCGGAGAATGCTCCAACGCTGAAATAATCATCTCACTGGTCAGCTTTACTTTGCTCGCAAAACTTTCATGCAGCGCCGAGACAATAGCCTGTTCAATCTCAGCCCCGCTGCAGCCCTCGGACTTCCGGGCCAACAACTCCAAATCAAAATCCGATGATTTGCGTTTTCGCTTGGTCAAGTGGATATGGAATATCTGCTTACGGGCATCCGCTCCCGGCAGCCCGACAAAAAAGATTTCATCGAATCGTCCCTTGCGCAGCAATTCCGGCGGCAGCGCCTCGATATCATTGGCGGTTGCAATCACAAACACCGGTTCCTGATGTTCCTGCATCCAGGTCAGCAGCGTCCCGAACATTCGCTTGCTCAGTCCGCCGTCGGTACTCTGACTGGCCGCGGAAGCAAACCCTTTTTCAATCTCGTCAATCCACAAAATCGCCGGAGCCATCGCTTCAATCTGCTTTAAGGCCTGCCGAAGATTCTTTTCGGACTGCCCTACATAGCTGTTAAACAAAACTCCCGGATCCAGACGATACAGCGGCTGCTGCCAGGCGGCGGAGATGGCTTTGGCACACAAACTCTTGCCCGCTCCCTGCACACCCAAAATCAGTACACCCCGCGGCGGATTGATGCCAAACTTGAGGGCCTGCTCGCTAAACGCATTTTGCCGCAGCTTCAGCCAGTGCTTGAGATTCTCCATTCCCCCTATTTCGCCAAGATCCAGCGGCGCCTCAACATATTCGAGCAATCCATCCGAGCGAATCATGGTCCGCTTGCCGGCGATGATCGTATTTACATCCCTATCGTTAATCTGATTATCCGCTGAAACCGCATCATAAATAAGCTGACGAGCCTGCCGAAGCGAAAGCCCCCGCAGATTGCGAATGATGGCCGCCAGACCGTTTTTGGTAATCCCGATCTGCAGCGGAGTTTTATCGTGAATTTCACGCAGTGTGGTTCGAATCAGTGTATCCAATTCTTTTTCGCTCGGCAGGGACAGCTCATACACTTTTGAATAGGACTTGACAATCGGAGGCAGCAAGTCCTCGCTTTCCAGCAGCACAAGCGGATTGTTATTATTTTTCAGGGTGTAAATCGTATCGCGCAGCACGCGCAATGTCATTTTATTGCCGAGGAATTGGCCCAGATCCAGCGCAACACAGATGGTCTTATGCGGCATTTGACAAAAGGCCTCAAGCCCCTGTTCCGTGGTTTTGGGGTCCTGTTCTTCAAGCAAAGGGAATCCCGGAAAAAATCCATCCCGAAGTCCCTTTCCTGCAGACCAAATTTGCAATTTACATTCAAGTTTTTCCGCCGCCTGCCGAATCATATCCAGAGCCTGGTGCTCTTCATGAGTAATCATTGAGATGCAGCTGTAGCCGCGGCGCAGCAAATCAATAAACCGACTCACATCATCCATAACTCTTCTCCTGCTTGGTTCTGTAAAATATACCCTGAAAATATTATTGAGAAATTGACCTAATCAGATTCGGCAGCCACAACGACAGCCAGGGCAGATAGGTAATCATCATCAGCGCCCCGATCATCGCGATAAAAAACGGTATCATCGAAGGCAGTGCTCTGGCGATGCTGATTTTGCCCACCCCGCAGCCGATAAACAGGCACGTCCCGACCGGCGGCGTGCATAACCCGATACAGAGATTGGCGATCAGGATAATCCCGAAATGGATGGGGTCAACGCCGATTTTGGCCATCACAGGCAGAAAAATCGGGGTAAAAATCAGCACCGCCGGCGTCATATCCATAAACGTCCCGACAATCAGCAGGATGATATTATTCAGCAGCAAAATGATGGTTTTATTCTCCGACAGCCCCAGTACCGCGGCGCTGACATTTTGCGGGATATTTTCACGCGCCATCACCCAGCTCATCACCGACGAGCAGGCGATCAGCAGCATCACCACCGCGGTCGTCTTGGCTGAATCCAGCAAAATACGCGGCAGCGAAGACAGTTTAACTTCGCGGTAAAAGCCAACCGCCAATATCAGCGCATAAGCCACTGAGACCGCCGACGCTTCGGTCGCCGAGCAAATGCCGCCGAGGATGCTGTAAAGCACAATCAAAATCAGCAGCAGACTCGGTACAGCATGGATAAACGTTGTTGAAATCCGCTTCAGCGAAGTCGACTGCGCCCCGCCATAGCCGCGTCTCCAGCAGATAAGACCGCTGGCAATCATAATCGCAAAGCCTACGGCAATCCCCGGCAAAACACCCGCCATAAATAAATCCGCCACCGAGACGCTGCCGGCCACGACCGCATAAACAATCATCACATTGCTCGGCGGAATCAAAAGGCCGGTGGTTGCGGCCGTCGATGTAATTGCGACATTAAAGGCAACATCGTAGCCTTTGCGGTTCATTTCGGGAATCATAAAGCCGCCGATAGAGGAAACCGCCGCGGAGGCCGAACCGGAAATCGAACCGAACATCATACACGTCAGCACATTGACATAGCCCAGCCCGCCCCGGCACCATCCGACAGCGGCGGAGGCAAAATCAATCAGCCGCCGTGCCATGCCGCCTTCGCCCATCAGATAGCCCGAGATCACAAAAAATGGGATCGCCAGCAGCGGAAAACTTTCGACGCCGGCGGCCATCCGCTGGGCGATGATATAGCAGGTTTCGACATTGCCGATAGCCAGCACCGTTAGAAAAGAGGCCGCACCGATGCAGATGGCTATCGGGACATTCATCAGCAGCAATACACAGAAGCTCAAAACCAGAATCACAATTTCTTCAACCATTGACGGCTCCTTTGTTTTTATCCAGCCACAGTTCGGCGATATGCTCTACCGCAAACAGGACCATAAAAAAGCCGCTGACAGGAACGGCCAGATATTTATATGCCGCCTGAATCTGCAGTGCCGGCAGAGTCTGACCCGCCTCCAGTGTGCGGCTAAAGAGTATCCAGCCGCCATAGACCATCGCACCAACGGCAAACAGAGCAACCATCAGATGCACGAGAATTTCGTTAAGCCGCTGAGCAGCGGGGTCAAGCTTGCCTACAAAAAAATCCACGCCAAGATGTGCTTTTTCGGCATACGCCAGCGCCCCGCCCAAAAGCGAAACCCACATCAGCAAAATCGTCGCCAGTTCTTCCGTCCATTTCGTCTGATGGCCGATGGCATAGCGGCTGAATACCCCCCACAGCACATCGAGTACCAGCACGGCCATAATGACTATCGCGATGTATTTTAAAAACCACACCAGAACATGGCGGACCGCCAGCAGTATCTTCAGTAATCGATTCATTGCACCGCCTCAATTTGTTTAATGAGTGTGCCGACCTCGGTTCCCTCGTACCGTTCAAGCATCGGACGGGATTTGTCCCGGAACGGCTTGAGGTCGGGACGGTGAATCGTTACGCCCAGTTTTTCACATTCGGCCAGATCCTTGGCGGTTTCTTCCGTCCAAAGCTGACGCTGATAAGCAACGGACTCCTCGGCGGCCTGCTTGAGCCAGTCCTGGACCTGGGCGGGCAGTTTCCGCCAGCTTGCCTCGCTCATCAGCAGCAAATCCGGGATGCGCGTATGTTCGGTCATTGAAAAATGTTTGCAGACCTCAAAATGCCGATTCGTGTAGAAACTCGGCACATTGTTTTCGGCGCCATCGACAACCTTCTGCTGCAGTGCGGTATAAAGCTCGCCCCACGAAATCGGCGTCGGCGAAGCCCCAAAAAGCTCTACCATCGCCATCATCGTCTCGCTTTTCTGAACGCGGATTTTCTGCCCTTTCAGATCATTTGGGACGAGAATGGGTTTAGACGCAGTATAGAAGTTCCGGCTGCCGGAGTCGTAATAACATACCCCATGCAGTCCCTTGGCCGTCCCCTGCAAAAGCATTTTCTGACCGATTGGTCCTTCAAGCGTTTTCCAGTAGTGCGCCTCGTCGCGAAACACATACGGCAAACTGAACACGGTCATTTCCTTGATGAAACTTTCCAGCGGGCCAGCCGAGACCTTGGCTAAATCCAACGCCCCATGCTGAAGCTGTTCGATATTTTCCGTCTCCGAACCCAGCTGCCCGCTGGGATAGATTTCGATGGCGACTTTGCCGCCGGACAGTTCCCGCATCCGCTCGGACATCCGCACCATCGCCTTATGCACCGGATGAACCGGCTCAAGGCCATGCGAGAGCTTGAGGACGACCGTATCAGCCGACCCGCCGTTTTTCATCTGACGAACAAAGAGGCTAAACATCGCCACCGACAGAATGACACCTGCCCCGGCGCCGACAATAAAAAATGATAGTGCTTTTTTGTCCACATCGATCTCCCAAATACTTGAACTGGCAATAAACGCACAAGCAAAACGCCGGATATGCAGGACAGCTTTTGGATAATCTCCATGCAAAGTCCAGAAAAATAGTGTTCCCTGAATCCAGCGAATTTATCACGGCAGTGTACCCTATTTTACATTTCGAGCAAGAGTTATCCTGTCGAATTATGGGCAAAATACCGTCAGTTGGTCTATTTTGTGAACGCCGGAGAGCCCAAACCGTAGAAGATATGAAGCATAGGAAAGCACGAAAATGATAGCGATGGTTTCACTAATATTAGCTTTGGACACAATCCTTTACCAGCCGGGTCGGAATCATTTGTCTGTAGAGAAAGGAAATACGATGGAGTCTATCGATAAAATGGACATAGCAGCGTTCGCGGGCGGCTGTTTTTGGGGCGTCGAGTACGCCTTTGAAAACGTCCCCGGCGTACAAAAGGCCGAATCGGGATTTATGGGGGGCAAGATGGATAATCCATCCTATAGGCAGGTCTGCATGGGCAACACCAACCATGCAGAAGTAGTACAGGTGACATTCGACCCAAATCAGGTAAGTTATCGCAAATTAGTCGAATACTTTTTCAAAATCCACGACCCAACCACGCTCAACCGGCAGGGACCCGATGTCGGCACGCAATACCGCTCTGCCATTTTCTATCATAATGACCAGCAAAAGCAAATTGCCGAAGATGTAATTGCGGATTTGAAAAACAAAAAGGTCTTCAAACGCCCCATCGTCACCCAGCTTTCCCCGGCTCAAACTTTTTGGATTGCCGAAGACTACCACCAGAATTATTTCGACAAGCACCCGGAACGCGCGGTCTGCCACCCGATTCCGAAGTTTGAATAGCTTACCTATTGTTCCTCAAATAATTCCGCTTGGGTTGCAGCATCCTGTTTGGGCTGCGGCGTTTTTAGTCCCAGATGCTTGCAGGCCGCAGCGGTAATTTCCCTTCCGCGTTTGGTCCGGCGGACAAAACCGATTTGCAGCAGATACGGCTCAACGACATCTTCCAGTGTATCGCGTTCCTCGCCGAGCGTAGCGGCAATGGCCTCAATCCCCGCCGGCCCGCCGTCATAGGTGTGAATCAGGGCTTTCATAAACGCCCGGTCCAGGTCGTCTAAGCCAAGATGGTCGATGCGTTCCATCTGCAGCGAGCTTTCAACAATCGGCTTAGTCAGCTTGCCGGAGCCTTTGACCTGGGCGTAATCCCGAACTCGCTTAAGCAGACGGTTGGCGATACGCGGCGTGCCGCGGCTGCGGGCGGCGATCATTTCCAGCGTGCCGTCCTGGCAGGATAAGCCCAGCAGCTTGGCCGAACGGTCGAGAATCAGCGTCAGGTCATCGATGGTATAAAACTCCAGATGATACAGCAT
>JBHJNC010000138.1:0-14673 GCA_048497675.1 Gimesia maris | reverse complement strand
AAAAACCCCTTTGCCCTCTCGGAGGTCATCCCGCAGGATGGTGCAGGTCTAAATCCCCTCTTACAGCACCCGGCGATGGTGCTGCATCCGCCTCTGCTTTTTATAGGGTATGCGGCCTTTGCTGTTCCCTTCGCATGGGCCTTTGCCTGTTTTAAATCCAGTCAGGAGACCCGCGATCCTGAATTCGTGCGAAGTGCCAGGAACTGGGCGCTGGCCGCGTGGATTTTTCTAACGGTGGGTATCGTTCTTGGAGCCTGGTGGGCCTATGAAGAATTGGGCTGGGGCGGATATTGGGCCTGGGATCCGGTTGAAAATTCATCGCTGATGCCCTGGCTGGTGGCGACCGCGTTGGTTCATTCATTCAGGATTTTCGTGCCGCGCACACGAATCGTCATCTGGACCGAAATCCTGTCGCTGCTGACATTCAGTTTGTGCATCTTTGGAACTTTTCTGACGCGTTATGGGTTGGTTTCCAGTGTCCATGCGTTTCCAGATCCCGGTATGGGAATTCTCTTTATTGTATTACTGATTCATATTTGGGTCCTGTCGGGCATTTTAATGATTCGGCGTTTCTGGGTTTCAAGAGATGCGGCGGCTATGCCGAAATCGCCTGCCCAGCGGTTTTTTGTCTGGAATAATTGGCTGCTTTTGTTTCTGACTTTCGTAATACTGGTCGGTACGCTCTTTCCGTTTTTAAGCGGCCTTGTCAGCAAACACCAGATTACGCTCCAGCCGGAGTATTTTACTAAAATTACATCGCCCGCCGGGCTGCTGTTGGTCTTGTTTATCGGGTTGTGCCCTTATTTATGGAAGCACGGTTTCAAAATGTCGGCTCGTCTGATGCTTGCTGCGGGATTTGCCATAGCGTGCCTGGCGGTCTGGCTGGCATCTAAACAGATTGCCCTGGTGTTTTTCATTGCTGCTGGACTATTGCTGCTGAATCTGATTATAGATACGGCGGTTCTGATTAGAGCCCGGCAAATCAATTGGCGGACCTATGGAGCAAGGGTTGTCCATCTCGGCGTGGCCTTGATTTTTATTGGAATTGCCGGTTCTGGCGGATATGATGTGGAACGCCAGATGTCGATGGTCCCCGGACAGCGGGAAAAAATCGGAGATTACGAACTGCTCTATGAGGCATTGGGCGCTGATCACGGCCCGAATTTTACGGCGATGTGGGCGGCCGTGTCGATCTATCAGCAGGACCGGTTAATTACCCGCTTAAAACCGGCCAAAGCGGTTTACAATGCCGGCGGAAAGATGGTCAGCGAGGTGGATATTCATCGGACGCTCGGTTCGGATATCTATCTGGCGTTAATGGATGTTGATATTCCGAGCAAGATGATTAATCTTAGGGCGATGATAAAGCCGCTGATTAACTGGATCTGGATTGGAAGCGGGCTGTTGGTAATCGGCGCTGTGATGGTTGTTTTCCATCTTATTGCGTCTCGAAAATAGTGAACTGGAGACAAAATAATGATTGCTGGGATAAAGTGGTTATTGCTGATTATTTGTGTGGCATTGATTCTGCTGCCGTTGGTATGGTCGCGAACAGATAAACAGTAGAGTGATACGGCTAAAATGAAAAAAAATCGAATTCGATTGATGGTGACTCTGGCGGCGATGGCAGTTGTTGGATATGGTCAGGCAGAGCCGATTCAAACGGCCGATAAGCCGGCCCTGGAAGTTCATCTCACAAACGGGTCCGGCGGCGGTCAGATCGCCGAAGGGACCGAAGTGATGGTTCATTTTTATCAAGGCGAAAATCTGATCGAAAAGCGTTCCTCTGCCGCAGACCCTAACGGAAAGTGTACCTTTTCAGATATACCCGCAGGAGAGAACATAGTTGCGGTGGCTCAGGCAAAACACAGTGATATGGCTTTTTCCAGTGCACCCCTGCAGCTTAGACCTGACCAAAAGCAGTATGAGCTGACTGTTCAGGTTTTTGATATAACCTATGACAATTCATTGATTCAGGTCGGCACACATCATCTGTTCCTTCAAAAAAGCGGCAGCAATGTCCATATTAAAGAGTATATTCAGCTGATAAATAATACAGACAAGGCGATTTTGTCAGAGACAAAGGATGCGGCAGGAAGGCCGGAAGTGGTCCAAATCCGTCTTCCTGAAAACGCCAAAGACCTTTCGTTTACCAGTTATTTTCATCCCGATGCAGTCATTCAAACTGACTTCGGTTTTTATGATACCATGGCGATTCCGCCGGGGACATACCATGCGGCATTTGCGTACAATGTTCCATTGCAGCCGCAGGCGTCTGAATTGTCAAAGGCCATAACGCTTCCTACCGAGAGCCTGATGGTCTTTATTCAGGTTGATAGCGGTATCAGGTCTGAGCTTGGAGAACCGGCAGGCCGGATGGCTCTGAAAGATGGTGTTGAAACGGATTGCTATTCGGTTGATGTCAAACCGGGCTCGGTTCTAAGGTTTCATGTCGAAGCTATCGCCGTCCCTAAATCCCAAAAAGATGTATGGATTATTCTCGGAATTGTTTTTGGTTTCATCGTGTTGGTTGCGTTGTTTAGAGTTGTCAACCTGCAGCCGAAAAAATGAAAGATCAGCGATTGAGCAGTCCAAAGCATAATCAGGAAGCGGTAATATCCGTTCACGAGATCAGCAAGGTTTTTGCCAGACCTGTGCTGAAAAAAATCAGTCTGTCGGTGGATCAGCCTCAGGCTGTTTTTGTCTGCGGCGTAAATGGCGCAGGCAAAAGCACCTTGTTAAAAATCCTGGCCGGCTTGCTCCAGCCCGATTCTGGGTCTGTGCGGATTGGCGGCAAGTGTTTCCGCAGGGATACTGAGCAGGTTAAATCACAGTTGGGGATTATTATGCACCAGAGTATGGTTTACCCGGACCTGACGGTGCTGGAAAATCTCGAATTCTTTGCACGTCTTTACGGTGTTCCGCAGCGGCAGCAGCGTATAGCCCAGCTCCTTGAACAAGTAGGCCTGATGGCATATCGCTATGATAAAGCTGCAATACTTTCCCGCGGTTTGCTCCAGCGGCTGTCAATCGCCAGGGCAATGATCCACCATCCTCGAATTATTCTTGCGGATGAACCGTTTACTGGCTTGGATACCCAATCGAGTGAGTATCTGACACGAATGCTCAGTTCGTTTCGTGAAACCGGCGGTACGGTCGTTTTAACAACCCACGACGTAACGCAGGGTCTTCGCTGCTCGGACCGGGTCATTGTCATCGACCAGGCTCAGATTGTGTTCGATAGCCCGACCAGCCGCATCGACGGTGATGCATTTTCAAAGGACTATCTGTTGTATTCAAGGAATCATCGGTGAAATATTTTCTGCAGAGTTTCAAGGCTGTTTTGGTCAAAGATGTTCTGATAGAACTTCGTTCTCGTCAGGTCTTGCCCGCGATGATTGTACAGGGTATGCTGATTATCTGGGTATTGCGGATTGCAGGCGAGGCGGCTTCTTCCTCAGCCCCGATGATTGGACCGGTGGCGTTATGGATTGCATTAATCTTTTCAGGACTGTTGGCCCAGGAGCGGTCTTTTGCCACCGAACACGAGCAGGATTGCGTCTTTGGTCTGATTGCGGCTCCAATCGATGAAGGGACCATCTATCTGGCAAAACTGATGGTCAATATCATCATCTTGTCTGTCTATGAACTGATTATAACCCCGATTGTGATGATTGCATTTAAGCTGACACTTGTCGGCAATGTCGGGCTTTTCATTCTGGTCTTAATACTTGGTAATATAGGCATTTCATCTGTAGGAACGTTGTTTTCTGCCGTAGTCCAGCTGACCCGAACACGCGGTTCACTGTTGAGCATTCTGGTGCTGGCTATTCTGGCCCCAATGATGATTCCGGCGGTATTTTCGCTGCTGGTTCTTTTTAATACAGTCCCAGCCGAACTGATGGGAACCGGGGCATTGGCATTCGTCGGCACATTAAAAGCGGCGGTTACCTATATGGCTGTGTTTGATGCGATTTTTGTTACGGCCGGTTGGCTTCTATTTGGTTTTGTAGTCAGGGAGTAACGTATGATAAGGCGGATACTGATGGTTCTGGCGATGGTTCTGATTTTGACTTCGATGTGGATGACGCTGACGGTCGGGCGAATCCAGGGCCCGCCCGCAAATCCGGATTCGGTGGTGCGAAATATCATTTATGTCCATGTTCCCAGCGCCATTTCTGCGATGCTGTGCTTCGTGGTGCTGCTGATAGCCTCAATTGCCTATTTGAGTACATCCGGGCGTATCTGGGATCAGATTGCTCTTGCCAGCGCCGAAGTGGGAATGGTATTTTCGATAATTCTTAATCTTACCGGATGTGTCTTTTCCCGTGCGGAATGGGGACCCTGGTGGACGCCGACGCCCCGTCTGGTCACCGCGGCGATGCTTTTTTTCCTTTATGTTGTCTATCTGATTCTTCGTTCGTCAATTTCCGGTTCAGCGGACAAAAAGGCTAAAATAGGTGCAGTTTATGGTATTATTGCCTTTCTGGATGTCCCGTTGGTCTATATCAGTGCAAGATATCTGCCTGATATCCATCGGGCCGATTTCAGCTTTGATGCGGCCGGACAGCGGCTGACGTTTTTCCTGTCGATGGCCGCGATTGTCCTTTTGGGTTCGCTGTTGATATGGCTTCGAACGGACATACTTAAAATGCAGAGCAAACTTCAAGAACATATATAACTGGAGTAAAACGATGTTTTATCTGGGACTTGCCTTTTCAGTTTTGTGGTTGGTCTTGTTTGGGTACTTGGTTTTTCTGGGAGCTCAAACACGCGATCTAAAGCGAAGACTCGACGCGCGAGACGCTTCCAATCCGCCTGCTTGAACGGAGGCGTACACAAGACGTTGTTTTCATAATTATTCGTAGAATCAATGACTTGCATTGTCTTTTCAAAATGCCGTTGGGCTTTTCGGCAGAGTTCAATCGTTCTTTTGACACCGCTGAAACGTATGCCGGAAGTTTATTTATATTTCTAAAAAGAAACAAAAAACATCTGCTATAGCGAATTCAGAGTTTTCCCTTATTTTTCTTGCAAAATCAGCGATTTCGCTGTAAAGTACACAAAAATATATCTAAATGAGTTTGTAATTGCCTTCAGATGTGTTTCGTAGCAGCTGACTGATTCAATGGCTAATCCAGTGGATTGGAGAGCTGAAAGCGGAACATTTTTGTTTATAACTCATTTAAATGAAATAAATTATGCCAATGTAGCTCAACGGTAGAGCTCTGGTTTTGTAAACCAGGGGTTGCGGGTTCAAATCCCGCCGTTGGCTTTTTTTATTTTATGTTACCAGAGACCTCCGCATACGATTGCGGGGGCAATGTTTTTTTAGGGATTTACAGGTATGGAACCGGCAATTGAAAAAGCCGGTGCCCTTATTGAAGCGATGGGGTATATCCGCAGTTTTAAGGACAAAATCGTCGTCGTTAAACTCGGCGGCAGTATTCTCGATGATTTGGAACTCCAGCGTAAGCTGCTGGTGGACGTGGCGTTTATGGCTACCGTCGGGATGCGTCCGATTCTTGTTCATGGCGGCGGCAAAGCCATCACACAGGCAATGACCGAGTCCGGATTGGAACCGGTCTGGGTTCATGGCAGACGCTATACCGACGAGCGGACGCTGGCAATTGCCGAGCATGTTCTGGTCAATAAGATGAACACCCCGATGTGTCAAATCCTCAACGGATTGGGCTGCAAGGCGATGGGGATGCATTCGCTGAGCAGCTGTGTGGTATTTGCGGATCCGTTGCGGTTATCCAATGGGGACGGACGCAAGATTGACTTAGGCCTGGTCGGCGAAGTGACCGAGGTTAATGGCGACTTGCTCAAGACATTGTGCCAGGCCGGCGTGATTCCGGTTATTGCCCCGATTGCCCGAGCCAAAACCGGCGGAGTCAAGCTCAACTGCAATGCCGATACGGTTGCCGGCAAAGTTGCTGCCGCCGTCGAAGCCGAAAAGTTTGTCGCCTTGTCCGATACGCATGGCATCTTAAGAGATGTCAACGATCCGGAAAGCCGGATTTCAAGCGTCAGCGAGGCCGAAATAAACGAAATGATCAAAGATGGCACCATCAACAAAGGGATGCTGCCCAAAGTCGAGTCTTGTCTGGTTGCCCTGGATGGCGGGGTAAAGAAGGCCCACATTATTGACGGCCGATTTGAACACTCGCTGCTGTTGGAAATTTACACGGACAAAGGCGTCGGCACACAAATAATAAAGTAGTTTTTGTTTTTGAATTGGAATAACAAAAATGAATACGCAGCAAGTTATTGAACAATTTAATCACTATGTCATCGCCAACTACGGCCGCCTTCCGCGCGTCATTACCCGCGGCGAAGGAAATTACCTCTACGATCTGGACGGAAATAAAATTCTGGATTTGTTTCCCGGCTGGGCCGTCAGCGGCATCGGTCATTGTCATCCCAGGGTGGTCGAGGCCATCTGCAAGCAGGCCGGACAGCTGCTGCATATTGACAATACCTTCTATACCATAGAGCAGGGCAAGCTTGCTCAGCTGCTGTCCGAGCGATCCTTTGGCGGCAAGTGCTTTTTCTGCAACAGCGGCGCCGAAGCCAATGAAGCGGCCCTGAAACTGGCTCGCCGACACAACGCCGGCAAAAAGAAATATAAATACATTACTGCCGAACGCAGCTTTCACGGCCGTACCTTTGGAGCGGTAACCGCCACCGGCCAGCCCAAGTATCACGAGGGTTTTATGCCGCTGCTGGCGGGTTTTGAATACGTTCCGTTCAATGATATTGACGCGTTGACCAATGCCTTCAGTGAAGAAGTCTGTGCGGTTCTGCTCGAGCCGATTCAGGGCGAAGGCGGCGTCAATGAAGCTTCCGCCGAGTATCTGCAGACCGTCCGGGATTTGTGCGATGAATACGGCGCCCTGATGATTCTCGATGAAGTCCAGACCGGCATGGGTCGTACCGGCCGCTGGTTTGGCTATCAGCATTACGAAATCGTCCCGGACATCATTACCCTGGCCAAAGCCCTTGGCGGCGGCGTAGCGATTGGCGCGATGATTGCCCGCCCCGAAATCGCCGCTTCGCTTGTCCCTGGCACGCACGCATCGACTTTCGGCGGCAACCCATTGGCCTGTGCCGCGTCCATCGCGACCATTGAGGCCATTGAGCAGGAAAAGCTTCTCGACAATGCGGTCCGGATGGGGCAGTATGCCGTGGAAAAATTAAGTCAGCTTAAGCAGCAGTTCCCAATTATTCGCGGCCTTCGCGGCAAGGGGTTGATGATTGGTATTGAACTGACTCAGCCGGGAAGCAATATCGTGAGCAAATGCCTTGAAAAAGGACTCCGAATTAATTGTACTCAGAACAACATCCTGCGGTTTATGCCGTCGATGACCATCACTCAGCAGCAGCTGGATCAGGCCATCGGAATTCTGCGGGAAGTACTTGAAACAGAGGTGTAACCGTGAAAAGTTTTCTGACGATCAAAGAATGCAGCACGCAAGAACTGCTGGAACTATTGGATTTAAGCATCAGCCTCAAAAAGCTGTATAAAAGCGGCAAACGTGACCTCTGTCTGACCGGTAAAGTCCTGGCGATGCTCTTTGAGAAAGCCAGCCTGCGAACGCGTATCAGTTTTCAGGTTGCAATGATTGATTTGGGCGGAGAAGCGATATACCTTAAGCCTGATGATATCGGCGTTATCGGCCAGCGTGAACCGGCTAAGGATATGGCGAGAGTTTTTTCCCGGTATATCGACGGCATTATGGCTCGGACATTTAAACACGAAACGATCGTCGAATTGGATCGGTGGGCAACGGTGCCGGTGATTAATGCCTTATCCGACTGGTCGCATCCCTGTCAGGCGATGGCGGATGTGCAGACCGCGATGGAGCATTTTGGCAAACTTAAAGGACTAAAATTTGCTTACATCGGCGATGGCAATAATGTTGCGCGGTCGCTGGCGTTTGCCTGTGCCAAACTCGATATGCAGTTTGCAATCGCTTCGCCCAAAGGTTACGAATTGGATGCCGACACGATCAATGACGCCAATCGGCTTAGCCCCGGCTGTGCCGTTCAGGTCATCGACCCCAAAGAAGCGGTCAAGAATGCGGACATCCTTTATACCGATACCTGGGTCAGCATGGGCCAGGAAGCGGAGAAAGAAAAGCGTATCCGGGATTTCCAGGGCTACCAGATTAACAGTGAATTGCTGGCAATCGCCCCCAAACACGCCAAGGTCATGCACTGTCTGCCGGCGTATCGGGGCTATGAAATTACCGATGAGGTTTGTGAATCGGCCCAGTCGGTGATTTTTGATGAGGCCGAAAACAGGCTCCATTTCCAGCGGGCGCTGCTCAAAAAACTAATGAGCAAATAGTTGTCGGTGTTGCTGCAATGAAGCACAGAATTCTCGTCGCTACCACCAACCCCGGCAAAATGCGGGAACTTTCGGAGATGCTTGCCGAGCTGGCGGATCAAATTGAGTGGCTCAGTCTCAAAGATTTCCCTAAGGCCGTCGAAGTCGAGGAAGACGGTGCGACCTTTGCCGAAAATGCCGCCAAAAAAGCTGTCGGCTATGCCAAACAGGCCGGTCTTTGGACGCTGGCGGATGATTCGGGTCTGGTGATTGATGCGCTTAGCGGTCAACCTGGCGTACACAGTGCACGGTTTGCTGCCGAAGGCAATCAAAAGCTGTCCCGTCATCAGCAGGACCTGAAAAATAATCAAAAAGTCTTGTCCCTGCTCAAAGATATTCCACAGAACCGGCGTTCGGCGCGATTTGTCTGCTGTATGTGTCTGGCCAGTCCGCAGAAAATCTTGGCTCAAACCGAAGGTAAAATCGAAGGACAGATTATCGACACCCCCCAGGGTGAAAATGGTTTTGGATACGACCCGCTGTTTTATGTTCCGGATTTGGGTAAAACCACAGCCCAGCTTCACAGTGAACATAAAAATTCAATCAGCCATCGCGGCAAAGCGGTAGAAAACCTAAAGCCTCTATTGAAGAAATGCTTAATGCAGGCTCAGCAAGTGTTTTAATCACAAACGCAGTCTGCGGTTTTTTATTTGCTCAAGCTGAACCATTTGCTTGCTGTCTGTTTGAGCTGATAATAGCGTATCTTTGCTTTCCAATGGCGCAATTTCCAGCTGTTTCCAAATACCGCCCGGGCTCTGTCGAGGATTTGCATGGCGCGAGGATAATTGCCCTGCCTGCAATGGATGAGCGATGCGCTTGTGTAGGCGGTCATGATCGGGATGTCTAACGCGATGGAATGTTCAAGAAATTGCAGACAGCCGGCGACATCTTTCTTGTGCAGCAAAATAGCGGACATTCCAAAATAAGCCCGCCCCTCTTTTGAGTTGTTGTCCAAAACGCGCAAGAAGCATTGGGTCGCGGTCTCATAGTCGTCGACATTCAGCAGCATCTGTCCGATACAGAGCAGTATCTGATTATCTTCGCAATCCAGATGCAGTTCACCTGTCAGCAGATCATAGATTTCCCCCGGTTTATTTTGATGCGTCAATATTTGCGCCAGCCGGTACCGTGCGCCGGGACAATTTGTGTCAAACTGCAGGGCTTTGCGATAACAGCAGGACGCCTCCTCAAGACGATTCTCAATTCGATGTATTTCTCCCAGATAAAATATGGCCGGCGCAAATTCCGGATCCAGTTCCAGCACCCACCGGAATTTTTCTTCAGCGGCCTGAGTCTGGCCGATTTCCAGAAGAAACACGCCATAGTCCAGCAGTGTCTCAAGGTCGCCCGGCTTTTTTCGCAGTTCTTTCAAAAAGTGTTCTTTGGCTTTATCGTATTCTTTGTTCGCCCAGCAGGCCTGAGCGATGCGGTAGTCAATCTGCGGATGATCCGGGTCCAGTGCTGCGGTTTTTTTCCAGCACCACACAGCACGGCTGTACTGTCCTTGAGTAAACAGCGAATTACCGATATTATAAAAACAGATAGGGCATTCCGGGTTGATTTGCTGAGCCATATAAAACATCTGTTCAGCACGATCATACTGTTCCATCTCAGTATAGGTGATAATCCGATTGCAGTAGGCCGGTTCAAACCCCGGATCGATTTTTTCAATATGCTCAAACAATTGTATGGCATGGTCATACTGAGCGGTGCGGGTATAATCAACCGCGAGGCAATTGATCGTCTCGATATCTTCCGGCGAAAGCTCCAGGGCATGAAGATAACAATCTATCGCCTCTTCATACCGGCCCATCGCGTCCAGAGTCAATCCCCGGTTAAAGTGCCATGATGCGCAGTCCGGGTTGGCTTGAACCGCCTCATCCAGTTTGGCCAGAGCATCCACCATCTGGCCGTTGTCATACAGTTCCTGGGCTTCAATAGCGTATCGTTCCGCCTGATCCCATTTGTTTAAATCCGAGTCGTCTTCAAAATAAGGAGAATTCGCCATAATACATCCTGTTTATCGGCTTTCTGTTCTGTTCGTAAGGACTTGGCTTTTTATCGGTTCATTACCGGTCAGGCTTTTCAGAAATAGACCCCGGCCGCCAGGCAGGTGATATCCAAAACTTTTTTCTGGCTTTTCTCCTTTTAAACCTTTATAATTTCGACGGTTATATGAGCAGAAATAAAATGCTCTCGGATGCGGCAAAATTATTCTTTTGAAAAAATGCCGCTGTCGTCCGATAATCAGGACACAAGTAGGTCAGTTTAGACAAAAAGAACAGATATAGGTAATGGAGCCAGCTCTATGGTTAAAGAAATTAAAGGTCAATTAGTCGCCGGCAAACACAATTACGGTATTGTTGTCAGTCGATTTAATGAATTCATCACCGGCAAATTGCTTGCCGGAGCCATCGACTGTCTCCAGCGGCACGGTGCTTCGGATGATCAGATTACCGCGGTTTGGGTGCCGGGTACCATCGAAATTACCGCCGCTGCCAAAAAGATGGCCGCCAGCGGTAAATATGCGGCGGTGATCTGTCTTGGCGCGGTCATTCGCGGCTCAACCAGTCATTATGACTATGTCTGCCAGCAGATTTCACGCGGCGTCGGTACCGTCAACTATGATACCGGCATCCCGACAATCTTTGGCGTACTGACCTGTGATACGATTGAACAGGCCATTGAGCGTGCCGGAACCAAACAGGGCAACGCAGGATCTTCTGCGGCGTTGGCGGCCATTGAGATGGCTGATTTGATGACTAAGCTGGGATAACCTCTTTGCAAGCTATTCACGGATGAACCAGGCCAACAATTCCACTATTGACCGTCGAACCAAAGCCAGAGAACTGGCGATGCAGGCTCTGTGCCAATTGGATGTGCAGGGTGGAGACGTATTGCCCTGGCTGGGACGTTTTTTCCGTGAGCAGACCGACGATAGTATGACGATTCAGCTTGCCGAAGATTGGGCTCGTGGGACCTGGCAGAATCAAAGTTCCTGCGATGAACACCTCGGCGCTTCCGCCGCCAAATGGAAGCTGTCCCGGATGTCACAGGTGGATCGCAGTATCTTGCGGTTGTCGGTCTATCAGCTTCAATTCTGTTTGGATATCCCGGGCAAAGTGATTGTGAATGAGGCAATCGAACTGGCCAAAAAATACAGTACCGAGCAATCCCCCCGATTTGTTAATGGGGTTCTGGATACGCTTCTTCGACAGATTCGCAGTGCGCAGCCGGCTGCGAAATCAGAGATGTTACCCGATTCAAATTCGCATTCCACGGGCGATGCACGATGAGGAAGATTTCAATACTGAACCAAAAAGGCGGTGTTGGCAAAACCACAACGGTTGTCAATGTTGCCGCTGCGCTGGCCCATCGCGGCTTGAAAGTGCTGGTCGTTGATCTTGACCCCCAGGCGCATTTGACCATCCATTTTGGGGTGGATGCTGAAACGCCGGGCTGCGGGGCTTACCAGGTCCTGACCGGCTCTGCAAGCATCGATGCTGCCGCCCAGCAGATTCGTCCAAATCTTTGGATTTTGGGCGCTGGAATCGACTTGGTAGGGGCCGAAACGGAATTGGTCAATGAGGTGGGCCGTGAGATTATTCTCCGCCAGGCGCTTGCTCCGGTCGAAAGCCGATTTGATTATATGCTCATTGACTGCCCGCCGTCGCTGGGCCTGTTAACGCTCAACGCATTGGCCGCTTCCGAAGAAGTGATCATCCCGCTCCAGCCGCATTTTCTTGCCCTGCAGGGGTTCAGCCGTCTGCTTCAGACGATTTCACTGGTCAATACCCGCATTAATCCCAGCCTGCATGTCTCGGCGGTGTTGATGTGTATGTTCGACGCCCGAACAAGCCTGTCTGCGGAAGTTCGTCAGGATATCGAGAAATTCCTGAATAGCTCACGCAACCAGAACAGTCCGTGGGCATCTGCTCAAATAGTCCCCGTCCATATCCGCCGCAATGTCAAGCTTGCCGAAGCCCCCAGCTACGGCAAGAGCATCTTTGAGTATGAGCCGTCCTGTCATGGCGCAACGGATTATCTGGCGGTGGCAGAGTTCATTCATACCGGCAAAATCGAGGGGGCCTTTGAAATTCCTGTCCAGGCTGAGCCTCAAACGGCAGTTCCTTCTGGACAGAGTAATGCGGTTGAAAATCAGCCGGCTGCGGCACAGGAATCGACCACTCAGGCATCATCATAGAAAAGACAAACAAAAAAAGACTGCTTCGTGGATGAGTAATGAAGCAGCCTTTATTCGAAAAAGACTGATGTAAACAGTCTTTTATTTTTTTATCATAATGACAACTTAGCGAGACAAACTTGGCTTGTCAACAAAAAATTTTTTCCAGTAGCTGCAAAATGTCTCTCAGCAAAGCAGGAAATGTATGACGCTTTATGTAAATGGTCAGGTGATAGAACAAACGCAAATCCAAGCTGAAATAGAACGAATGCGCGCAGAGTACGAAAAGGTGTTTGCCGCGATGGATTCGGCTCAGCGTGAAAAGCAGCTGATTGAATGGGCCAAAGAAAACGTCATTGAGGCTGTTTTATTGGCTCAGCAGGCCAACCAGCAGATTGGTCCGGTCGATGCGGCGACACTCGATGAGGCGGTAGCCGATATCATTCGGCAGCATGGCGGCAAAGAAGCGTTTGATGCCGAATTGACCAAGAACAACTTGACCGAGACCCAAATCCGTCAGGACATTGAAAGGCAAATCCGGACACGGCAATGGGTTGAAAAGATTGAAAGCCAGTCGCCGCCGCCGAGCGATAGACAGATTGCTAATTACTATCAGGACAACCTGTTACGATTTACGATGCCTGCAATGGTTAGAGCTTCTCATATCGTCCGGCACCCGAAGCCCGATGTGCCCTCTGAGCGGCTCAAAGAGCAGATGGAGACGATTCTGGTCCGGCTCAAAGCGGGTGAGGATTTCGGCACATTAGCGGCAGAGCATTCGGATTGTCCGGAGCGGGGCGGCGATTTGGGGTATTTTGCCGCCGGTCAAATGGTTCCGGAGTTTGAGAATGTGGTTTTTGCATTAAAGCCGGGACAAATCAGCGGGGTCTTTGAGACCTCATTTGGCTTTCATATTGCCAAAGTGATTGACAAGCGTCCTCCAACACCGGTGCAGTTGGATCAGGTTCGGCAGGTTATCAGGGATGAACTGATTAAGCAGTCCCGCCAGAAAACCCTCGAAAAGACCTTAGATTCCCTGCGGGTTGCCGCCGTAATCGAAGACCGCTGAGTTAGTTTGTCGTCGACGCGGCCGGCGCAACATCAGGCAGATTCAGATAAATATCGCCATCACACGATTCGAGGATGTGATCGTTGCCTATTTTACCAGTTGCGGCGCTTTTAACCATACGTGGGAACTTATAGATTTGCGGTGCGTTGCCCATCGGATTATAGACGACCATACCTTGCTCAAACGTTCTGGTGTAGCAGCCCATCTCATCCTTTATTCCGTCGGCGGTCGGCTTGCCTATTTGAGCGTCCCAGAATGGATACCAGCTATGCAGATGGTCCGGCGTAGGCAGGATGTCGGGGTCGGAAAAAAGGCAGTACCCATTTGAAAGAGTCATAGTCAGCGTGGTTACCGCCCGCATCAGGTTGAGTTCTTCACGTGAAACATGATATGGGGTTTGCAGACAATTAATGGTTGGTTTTCGCAGATTGTTTTCCGCCCACTTGAGTGTATCGGCAATCTGCTGCCAATCTTCAGGCGTATCGGTCCGGCTGCATTCCATATAATAGCCGTTGATGTAGGGAGCGACATTGGCAATCACAGCGGGGCCGGAGCTGCACAGAATCAAAGGGTTCGGGCCGATTGCCGAACGGATGGATTTGATGAGTTCCAAACATAGCTCATCATCTTTAAGATAGTTGAGCATAACCCCATCGAAGACCCCGGAGTCAATGGCAGCTTTGGCCTGTTTGCCTATATGCTCACGAAATTCGGGGTTTTTAAGGTCCAGTTTGATGTATTTGCTATCCCCGGTCTTAATCGGGTTGCCGTTGGGGTCGTGCATCAACCAGCTATGGTCATCCGGCAGGTAGTTCGGCTCTGCCTGTGTGCATCGTATCTCAGCCAGAATAATGAGGTTAGGATTCAGCTTGAGCAGATTGGCCTGTTTTTCAGATGCGGCGGCCAACGATTCGGCAGTAAAGCTTTCCGACAGGCCGGGGTACTCGGCATCGCCCTTTAGGCCCATTGACTCTGGTGTGATAAAGATCAGGTCATGACGAGCAAGCTTCGCTTCGGTGGTCTGGG
>JBHJNC010000137.1:0-4996 GCA_048497675.1 Gimesia maris | reverse complement strand
ACCTTCAGTTAATGACTTTAGTAGCCCCGAATGATTGGCGGGGATTCGTAAAAGCACGATGTCATAATTCAATCGAGTTAGATTGCGTAACTTTTTCGAAATACATCTCCTGGGGGAAGAACTGATGCAGCAGGCCATTAGTATTCTCAGTGGTGCCGCGTTCCCAGCTATAGATAGTCAAGGGACTTATCTGTATCTCAAGAGTTTGCCAGATTTAACTCGTTTTTTCTTCAGCAGGCTGCAGAGCAACAGGCAGCTCCAGCCAGAAAATAGACCCTTTGCCCGGCTCACTTTCCAAGCCGATCGTGCCGCCCAAGAGCTCCGCAAGCTGTTTGCAAATTGCCAATCCAAGTCCGGTCCCGTCGCCGGTACGCGTGATAGATCCGTCAAGCTGACGGAACTTTTCAAATATCTTTTCCTGGTCTTCCTTCGGTATCCCGCAGCCGGTATCAATGACAGCTATGCGCACCAGCACATCGGTGGGCATCGTAGCCTGCACGGTAATCATTCCCCCCTCGGGAGTAAATTTAATCGAGTTGCTCAATAGATTATATAAAATCTGCTGGACTTTTCCAAAATCCGTCTGTATCAGCGGTATCTTCTCGTCAACATTAATTTCCAGAGTCAATTTTTTGCGGTCGGTCAATGGGGAGAAAAATGCCGAAAGCCCCTCACAAAGCTGCTGGACGCTCATCCGTTCAATATGAAGTTTCAACTTACCGGATTCGGCTTTGGCTAAATCCAGCAAATCATTAATCATATTCAGCAATGATCTGCCGCTGGTGACGATATTTTCAGCATACCGTTTGATTTTCTCATCATCTGTACCCGGTTTTTCGCGCAGCAGCTCGGCAAAGCCCAAAATCGCATTCAACGGGGTACGAAACTCATGCGACATATTCGCCAGAAATTCACTTTTGAGCTTATTGGCCTTGAATAATTCGATATTTTTTTCTGAAAGCTGGGCGATTTTGGCATCCAGCTGCTGGTTTGCCGTGCGGAGTTTATCCTGTGACTCCATCAAATTATCAAGCATGTGATTGAATGCTTCGGAAAGACGCTCATATTCGTCGCCGGTTTTGATTGCACTGCGGGTATCATAATTGCCTTCGGCGACATTGTTGACCAGCGCCCTTAATTGCCGAATGGGACTTAAGATAACACGCTGAGTTATAGCATAAAACGCCACCATCGCACCGGTAGCTGCCAGCAGGCCGGAAATGATAACCCACAGCCGGTTAAGCAGTATTGTGCGGGACCACTCTTTTGCAGAGGTCTGCACCGCAAGCACACCGATGGGTTCATTTTTGTTGTATGCGATGGCGGTCCCCTGGGGATTATGACAGCTAATGCATCTTTCATCGGCCCGGACCAGCCGCAAATAATGATATTGAGTCTGTCCATCTCGAATACCTATCCAGGCCATATCTCCTGCTGAGTCGTCATCTTTCAGCCGGTCCAACCGCTTTTGCAGATGATGTTCCAAGCCTGCGGGCATGGTCTGGTTTGCCTCCAGACGAAACCATCTTGCGGCAGAGAGTCCTGAGGTGCGTGACATGCCATTTTCATCCAACCGCGGCAAAGATTCCTGTCCCTGAGGAGAAATGCGGAAGTGCTGATCATAGACGATCTGACTGACGGCTCGGCCCGAGTCCAGAGCACTCTTTTCGATGAGCTTATTCATCCAGAAATAAGGTACCAGCAACGCTACAACGAGACTGAACAGCACCGCGGCGCCGAACTGCAGCCTGCATTTCTCGGCCAAAGACAACGGCTTAAGACGAAGCTTGCGCAACACTTGATCCAGCTTCGCTCGCCAATCCATTGCCATACGCAGTTACCCTTATTTTCGGGTCATCGCCCTGTTATGCTTTTTCGCCTTTGTCTTCCACCTGGTGGAGATGCGTCTGTACGCGAAGATTTAATTCATCCAGCTGCTTTTGATCTACATCGCTTGGAGCCTCGGTCATCAGACACTGCCCACGCTGAGTCTTGGGGAAGGCGATGACATCGCGAATATTATCCGTGCCCGTCAGAATCATAACCAATCGGTCCAGCCCAAATGCAATACCTCCATGCGGCGGTGCACCATATTCCAGGGCCTTTAAGAAGAACCCAAACCGATCCTGAGCCTGCTGGCGGGTAATCTTGAGTAAATCAAAAATCTTCGCCTGTACCTGAGGATCGTGAATACGAACCGAACCGCCGCCGATTTCCGAGCCATTGACCACAAGGTCATACGCCTGCGAACGAATGTTGCCCGGATCGGTTTCTAATTTATGCAGGTCCTCCGGAACAGGAGCGGTAAACGGATGGTGCAGCGAATCAAATCGGTTCTCATCAGGATTCCATTCCAGCAACGGGAAGTCCACAACCCAGACAAACTCCAGTTTATTGGATTCATACAGCCCCAGATCCTTACCGAGTTTAACACGCAAGGGAGCCAAGGCCTTATTGACTATTGACGCCTGGTCGGCCACCATCAAAATCAGATCATCATTGTTTGCCCCAAACCGCTCAATTAATTGCTGCTGCTGTTCAGGAGTAAAGAACTTGGCGATATTGCTCTTGAGGCTAATTTTTCCGGTTGCCTCATCCGGACCCACTTTAAACCAGGCTAAACCTTTGGCGCCAAAATCCGCCACGAACTGCGTTAAACCGACTTCAATATCACTGCGCGAGAACTTCGCACCGCCCGGTACACAAAGACCTTTGACAATACCGCTTTTCTTGACAGTATTCACAAATACCTGGAATGAACTGGCCGCAGCAATATCGGTTATGGTCTTGAGTTTCATATCAAACCGCAGGTCAGGCCGGTCAATACCATATTCCTCAATCGCCTGTGCGTAAGTCATCTGCCGGATGGGCGTTGGAATATCGTACCCGAGCACTTCCTTAAAGACTCGGACAATCAGCCCCTCATTCATCCGCATCACTTCTTCGGCCTGAACGAAGCTCATCTCCACGTCAATCTGGGTAAATTCGGCCTGTCGGTCGGCACGCGGGTCTTCATCACGGAAGCAACGGACAATCTGGAAATACCGATCCACATTAGCCACCATCAAAATCTGCTTAAACAACTGCGGCGACTGCGGCAACGCGTAAAAAGATCCGCGAACCAGTCGGCTGGGAACCAAAAAATCCCTCGCCCCTTCCGGCGTGCTTTTGCCTAACATCGGGGTTTCAATTTCCCAAAAACCGTTAGTGTCATAATAATCACGGGCAATCTTAGCCACGCGATGCCGCACAGCAAGGCGATTGAGCATTCCAGGACGGCGGAGGTCGATGTAACGATATTGCAGACGAATTTCCTCGCCTACATTAACATTTGAGTCAATCTCAAACGGCGGCGTTTTGGCCATATTCAGCACTTCCAGTTCTTCAACCGCCACCTCGATTTGCCCGGTTGCCAGACGCGGGTTTTCCATACCCGCTCCGCGAGGACGAACCTGTCCTTTGACACCTATGACCCACTCACAACGTAAAGTGCGGGCAATCTTGTGAATCTGTGGGTATTTCTCCGGGTCAAAGACAAGCTGCACAAGACCCGTGCGGTCACGCAGGTCGATAAATACCAAATTCCCATGATCACGATAGGAATTGACCCAGCCATTCAAAATAATGGTTTGACCAATATCGCTCTTCCGCGGCTGCCCGCACGTCTGTGTTCGCTTTAGCATAACTTTTTCCCGGAATTTAAAGATTTCTGAATAATAGACTTTCAAAGGCCATAATTATAGCCAAAACAACCCCTTAGTCAACTGACTTACAAGCGATAAACACATAAAAAAAAGACCCCAGACTGGATATCAGGGGTCTTTTTTGCATTTTTCGAAAATCGAAGCTTAGATTGCTTCGTCAATGGCGGCCGTCATCACATTTTTCTGGGTTAATCCTACCCATTTCTTTATCATTTGGCCGTCTTTAAATAAAATGACCGTTGGGATGGCACTAATTGAAAATTGAATAGCGGCCTGACGATGTTCATCCGTATTCATTTTACACACGACGGCCTTGCCCGCATACTCGTCAGCGATTTGCTCGACGACGGGTCCCAGCATCTTGCAGGGTCCGCACCAGGGAGCCCAGAAGTCTACCAGCACCGGCTTATCGCCATTAATTATCGTGTCAAATGTGTCATCCGTCAGCTCTATGACATTGCCGGCCATATTCAAATCCTTTCCAAAAGCAAGGGTTATTGTCTTTATTATGAAGTTGGGTATTTTATCGAGCCTGCTGAAAACTGTCAAATTTCTTTTATTCTTCTGCAGACAATACGAGTGCCGCTAATTGTTTTCTGATGACGTTATGAATACAAGTTTTTCCGGCGATACAATTCCCGCCGAGATAATCATTTTGAAAGCATCTTCAATAGTCACATCTACTCTCTGGACATCTTCTTCAGGCAACAGAATAAAAAAACCTGTTGTGGGATTCGGTGTCGTTGAAACAAATACTTTGCAGTATTTCTTCCCGTCTGGTTGGAGAATCGTACCTGTAAGGAAGCCCAGTGAATAACATTTAGGACGGGGAAACTCGACAAGCACAACAAATTTAAAAGAAGCACTGTCCTGCATGGTCAGGGCCGTTGTTACTTGTTTTGTAGCCGAGTAAATGGTTCGAACCAGAGGAATTTTTAACAAAACGTTCTCGCCCAAGGCCAAAAGCCGCCGACCTGCGACAAATTTTGCAACTACTCCTATCAAATAGATTAGAAACAGCAAAGACAGAATAGTGGCAAAAGAAACAGCATATTCAATATATACCTGAGGCAGTTCACGGACCAGATGAATTGTACGTAGAAAATCCAGAACCCAGCTGACAATCGGCTGAATGAATTTTGCAAGAATATTGAACAGCCACATTATGATCACCACAGTGACTGCAAAAGGCACAACAACGAAAACCCCGCTAATCATCCTATTTCGGATATTAAGCGTTGCCTTTGTCAAGAGGCTTTGTTTCTTATCTGTTGTCATAGTTCGTAAACCCT
>JBHJNC010000136.1:0-2024 GCA_048497675.1 Gimesia maris | reverse complement strand
CTTATTGCGAACAAAAGAATCGAACATGGTCGTTCCTCTTCGCGAGTCGGCAGTGATTCCCCCGATGATGGTGAAAAAAAAGGACAGTGCTGAAATCGTTAGTGAGGCGATTAATAAGCTGGTTGACCGCCTGGAGCAGATCAATGCCGGAATCTCGCTGCAGACCCAGCAGAATATTCAGCTTGTTGATAAGATCAGCCAGCTGCCCGATTTGTTAAGCAGTATGCCGCAGCAGGCCCAGGAGCAGCGTCAGATTTTGCAGGAATTAACATCCGAGCTCAAAAATAAGTCTATCGCGGACCAGAAGATGCTCGAATCGGTTGCGATAATGACCGAGCAGACATCTGAGCAGACCGCCAAGTTAGGACAGATAGAGGAGCACCTGCAGACCGCGGAACGGTTCAGCAGTCAGCTTGGCGAGGATATGGGCAGGTTTAACCAGTCGCTGGAAAAACTGGATATGGATACCGTAAGTCAAACCGAATGGATTCAGCGAATGAGTCAGGCCTTTACCGCAACGGATCGTTATCTGAAATACACCCTGGCACAGCAGCAGCGGCGTTTTATCTGGATGTATGCTATTTCCATGATGATATGCTTGGTTGCAGTAGCCGGTTTGGTCTGCGGAATTTTGTTTCTAAGTCGATAATCGCCTATGCAGATGAACAGACGTATTTTTATCAGTGCCCTTGAACCCAGTGCCGAATTGCATTGCGCAAATCTGATGTGCCGCTGCAATCAAAAAACAGATCAGGGCATCAGCTGGGTTGGTTTCGGCGGACCCCAAATGGAGCAGCTGGGTTGTCAGCTGCTTGAAAATACGGTTGCCAAAGCGGCTATGATTTATAATGTGTTGGGACAAATCGGTTATTACCGCAGCCTGATTCAAAAGGCTCGGCTTTCACTTCAAGAAAATAAGCCGGATGTGGTGGTTGTCTGTGATTCCCCGGCGTTTAATTTCCATATTGCCAAAGCCGCTAAAAAACTTGGTATCCCTGTCTTGTTTTATGTGGCTCCGCAGTTGTGGGCCTGGGCGCCCTGGCGTATCCATAAATTGCGGAAATGCTGTGATAAGCTGGCGTGTATTCTTCCTTTCGAAGAACATTGGTTTAAAACCAGGGGAGTGGCTGCGAAATTTGTCGGTAATCCCTTATTCGATGAACTGACCGAATCGCCGGATTTAAATCGCAAACCCTATGCGGATTATGTGCCGCAAAAAGCAAAGATAGCCTTATTGCCCGGCTCTCGCAAAGCAGAAATTGAATCGCTCTGGGTCCCGATGCAGCAAATCGCGGTCCAGATTCGTCAGCGTTATCCGGATGCCCATTTTTTCACTGTTGCCCCCGATATGAGCAAGATGCTTTTGCTGCACAAGCATCGTCTGCCCGGCTTTTCATGTTTTGAGCAGACCGGCGGTCTTATGGATTTGTGCAAACAGGTGGATTTGGCGATTGTGGCCAGCGGCAGTGCGACCTTGCAGGTTGCCGCGGCAGGCTGTCCGATGATTGTAATGTATCAATCAAGCCGGCTTCTGTGGCATGTGGTAGGAAAATGGCTGATACGCACCCCGCATCTGTCGCTGCCGAATATCGTAGCAGGGCGGGCGCTCGTGCCGGAGTATATGCCGTATTTCCGGTCCACGGAGCCGATTGTGGATACCGTGATGGATTATCTTGCCGATGGTCAGTTATTGCGTAAAGCCAGCTCTGAATTAATCGAATTGGTAAAGCCCCTTGCCGGCAGAAACACAGCCGATCAAGTTGCGGATATGGTGATAGAAATGGTCTTATTGAGTGAAAGAAAAGCAAATGCCGATTTTTGAGTATAAGTGCAGCGGTTGCGGGAAAAGGAAGAGATGCTGATGAAAAGCAGTTCAGCGAAGGCCCCGGACTGCCCGGATTGCGGAAAAAAAATGGAAAAGCAAATGTCAAGTTTCGCCGCGGTAGTCAAACAGCCCCCTCAGCCGAGCGGATGCAAAGGCTGTCCGAATGCCTGCCCCAACGCCAGATAAATGAACGTGTCAG
>JBHJNC010000135.1:0-8640 GCA_048497675.1 Gimesia maris | reverse complement strand
TCAGAGCATACCGAAAGCAGGTTATCTTTGATTCGCCTAATCCCGCTGATCGCCAAATCATCGGTTATCGGCGAAGACAGCGGCGAAAGAAAGGACTCCAACAGCTGCGTAAAAGCATCCATCCCGCAGGCGGCGGTAATATGGCTTGGGCAGCTGATTGCCAGCATCGGATCAATCACCGCGATATCGGGAATCAGATTGTCATGACGCAAAGAGCGTTTGTATCCTGCTGTGCCGACAGAGCTTAAGACGGCATTGGAAGTCGCTTCGCTTCCCGTTCCGGCAGTGGTTGGAACCGCGATAAAAGGCACTTTGCTGCCGTCATGTATTTTGTTTCCAATACCCTCCAGATATTGTGTTACGGATTCGCCTTTGCCCAGCATGGCTGAGACGGCCTTGCCTGCATCGATGGGGCTGCCGCCGCCAATGGCGACGACGACGTCTATTTTCGTATGGGATAACTCCGAAGCAATCGTATCGACATAGTCCGGCGAAGGTTCCCCGGAAAGGGCGTAGTGAAAGGCGTTGATTTTATTTTTTCTGAGCGCATCCAACACGGTTTCAAGACTGCCGGTTGCAGCCAGGGATTTCTTGCCGGTGATAATCACCGCAGTGGTGCCAAACTGGCCTATGATTTCGCTTAGCCGCCCAAGGGTTCCAGCCCCGAAAATAATACGCGGCATCCGTGTAAATGAAAACGGCTGGATTACCACTGGCTTTTCTCCAACGGGCGGACGATTTTGTATTTGATACCCTCTCTGGGCTGTGCCATCCAGTCGGCGACGGTTTCCCGCCACGTTAAGTAATGAGCGGTTTGTTTGTGGGCCGCCGCCGCATCATCCGACTCGTATGCCTCATACAGCATAAATTTACAGGGGTCCTTTTCGCACTGGAGGATATCGAACCGCAGGTTCCCCGGCTCCTTGATGGATTCATTATGGTTTTTGACGGTTGCTTCTATAAAGGCATCTGCAAAAGCTGGTTTTACATAAACACTCACACAGGTTACATGCATATTCGCTCTCCTGAGGCAGTTAAATATAAATAAGGATACGTTTTCTCGCCATTTATGGCAGGTTGTGTAATTGTACCTTGCGGCAGGCAGATTGTAAAATATTAGGTACGAAAGTCTTCTGCTAAAATCATATTACTTGCGGCGCCTACCTGCGAATTTCAAAGCAAAATTGCAAAATAGGCAGATTTATCGTAAGATAAAGCCACAAAAGAATACTATGGAATTGTACGATAAATGGATAAACCTGTAACGATTTTAGGCATAGAGACCAGTTGCGATGAGACCGCCGCCGCGGTTGTGCGGAATGGCAAAGAGATAGTCTCGTCTGTGGTGGCTTCGCAGACCAAACTTCACGAAAAGTACGGCGGGGTTGTACCGGAAATTGCCTCGCGCGCCCATCTGGAGAACATCCTGCCGGTTGTGCGGGAAGCTCTTGAAAAAGCACAAGTTACGCCCAAAGACATCGATGCGGTGGCGATAGCCAATCAGCCGGGACTGGCGATTGCCCTGATGGTGGGGGTTACTGCCGCCAAGACGCTGGCATTTATGTGGCAAAAGCCGCTGGTGGCAATCAACCACCTCCACGCCCATCTTCAGTCGGCAATGATTGCCGCCGACCATATCGAGCTGCCGGCTGTTGCACTGATTGTCTCCGGCGGACATACCAGTTTGTACGAAGCCAAGTCGGCATTGGATTTAAAGCTGCTCGGCTCAACCATTGACGATGCCGCGGGCGAAGCATTCGATAAGGTTGCGACCATTCTAAACCTGCCCTATCCCGGCGGGCCGAGCATTGATAAAGCCGCGCGGGCAGGCAATCCGAAGGCGATAGATTTTCCCCGTTCGCTGATGGGTCGCAACTCGCTGGATTTTTCGTTCAGCGGGTTAAAGACTGCCGTACTGTATTATTGTCAGGGACAGGATATGAAAGGTGAAAACCGCGTCCGCCAGATGACCGAGCAGGAGGTTGCCGATATTGCCGCCTCATTTCAGCAGGCGGTCGTCGATACCCTGGTCACCAAAACCAAGCGTGCAGCCAAACAAACCCATGCCAAAACAATCCTGATGGGCGGGGGGGTAGCGGCCAATTCTGTCCTGCGCGATGCGATGCAGGCGATGTGTGAAAAGAATAAATTGACGCTCTTAGTAGCGCCCAAGCCGCTGTGTACGGATAATGCGGTGATGGTCGCCTCGCTGGCGTATTATAAATATATTGCAGGCCAGTTTGCGGGGCTGGACTTAGAACCCATTGCAACCAGCTGATCGGAGCCGTATGGAACGCAGACAGATAGAACACCTTTTGGCAGATGTTAAAGCCGGCACTGTGAGCATTCATGATGCGGTCGAAAAACTGCGTCATCTTCCCTATGAGCAGATGGGTTTTGCCTGTGTCGATCACCATCGGCATATCCGCTGCGGCTTTCCGGAGGTGATTTATTGCCCCGGCAAGACCGCCGAGCAGGTTGCCAAAATCTTTAATGCACTGTCCAAAAAAGGCAATAACATCATCGCAACCCGAGCGGATAAGGGCTTTTATGAACATGTGCTCACATACTCATCGCTCCCGTTGCGATATGAAACGACTGCGCGAATGATCATCCTCGAACAGACCCCGCCGCAGACCACCGCAGGATATATCGCGATTGTTACCGCCGGTACGGCGGATTTGCCCGTTGCCGCCGAAGCGGAAACCACGGCTAAAATGCTGGGGCAAAATGTTAAAATGATTTGCGATGTCGGGGTAGCAGGGCTGCATCGACTGTTTGAGCATATTCCCACATTACAAAAGGCGAATGTAGTCATTGTGATAGCCGGCATGGAAGGGGCGCTGGCCAGTGTCGTCGGCGGCCTGGTGGATTGTCCGGTGATTGCGGTTCCGACCAGTGTCGGCTATGGGGCGAATTTCGAGGGGCTTGCGGCGCTGCTGGCGATGCTCAATAGCTGCGCATCGGGAATCAGCGTTGTCAACATTGATAACGGCTTCGGCGCCGCCTACTCGGCAAGTCTAATCAATATGAAGATTGAAAAAAAAAGATAGGTTCGATAATTGTACCCATATAGCGCACAATTGTGCGCATTAGGCGCACAAAATTCAATTCAAAGGAAGATCTGTCGGGAATTGTAAAACTATAAGCCTTACGAACTTACCGCGAACTCTTTTTTGCGGCTGTTGAGTTGGGCTTTCAGTCGGGCAACAATCGATGAGTGCATCTGCGAAACGCGGGATTCGGATAAATCCAACGTGGCGCCGATTTCTTTCATCGTCATTTCTTCGTAATAATAGAGGATAATAATCAGTTTTTCGGCGCGGGTTAAGCCTTTGGTCAGCAGGCTCTTAAGGTCGCGTTTCTGGGCTTCGATGACGGGATTCTGGCTGCGCTGATCTTCGATGATGTCGATTTCGCACATATCCCGTTCGCCGTCGCTTTCATTGAATTTATTATTCAGCGAGACAATTCCCGTTGCGCTGGCATCACGCTGGAGCCGGTAGAAATCATCCATCGGCATCTCCATTTCTTGAGCCAGTTCCTTTTCGTTGGGCAGTCTGCCTAACTGGGCTTCGAGTGTCTGGAGGGCTTTTTCAAGGCGGTGTGCACGGGCGCGGACAAGACGAGGTACCCAGTCCATATTACGCAGTTCATCGAGGATGCTGCCGCGAATACGGGGAGAGCAATAGGTTTCAAACTTGACATTTCGCTGGGGGTCGAAGGCTTCAATTGCGTCTTTGAGGCCGAAAATTCCTGCGCTAATCAGATCATCTACCTCGACTTTTTCGGGCAGCTTGGAAGATATACGGTCCGCAGTGTACTTGACGATATGCAGATAATGTTCCATCAGAATATTCCGACAGGCATCGCTCCGCGAGGTGAAATATTCCGCCCAGACCTGATCTATATTTTGTGCTTGGACTCCACGCATTTGCGAAGACCTCCGTGTCTGCTGTTTTGGTTTTTCTTGCACCCGTCTGAGTCCTATAATAAAGCTTTTAAAGTTCTTTCCCGTTTGTCTCAAGTTTTCAACCAGAGTGAGACAAACCTTATTTTCGTCTGGTTTAGTAGTTTACTTAAATTCAAAATAGCCAATTTGCCACTTTTCGAAAGAATCCGTTCTTTTCCGAGGATTGTCGACTTAGATTGCCCAGTCTTGCGCTGATGGTTGCAAAATGATCTGTGATGGTTGCATGTGGGTATGCCAGTACAACAGGTTGTCTTTGTCGAACGGCTTGGCTTACTAATTCATCTTCACAGATGACGCCCGCATCGTAGACTGCGGTATTCAGAAATCGAGCGGCGGTTTCTGATATCTGCCGATAGGTTTTGCGGCCTTCAGCCAGATTGTCGGCCATATTGACCAGTAAACTGATTCGTCCCTGGTACTTTCGGTTTGCCAAAATCTTAATCATTGCGTAGGCATCTGTTATTGCGGTCGGTTCGGGTGTTGTGACCACCAGTGTATGGTCGGCGGTCATGCAAAACGCCAGTACCTGAGCATGAATTCCGGCTCCAGTGTCAATCACGATAATATCCGAACGGTGCTGGAGCTTGTCGAGTTCTTCAATCAGCATCTGCCTCTGGAAATGGCTGATATTGGCGATTTCCTCGCTGGCGGACCCGCCGCAGATTACCTCTACCCCGCAAGGACCGATTTGGATAATCTCGTCGAGATTCTTGCGTCCGGATAAAACATGGCCTAAATTGTAGCGGCTGGATAAGTTCATCATCACATCCAGATTGCCCAATCCCAGATCAGCATCAATCAATGTTACCCGTTTGCGAGCGGCCGCAAGGCAAATGGACAGATTAGCCGCCACATTGGTTTTACCTACACCGCCTTTGCCGCTGGTAATAGTCATCACCGTCGCCTGTTTCGGGCGGTTTTCCACGAGTCGTTGCAAGTATTCTGTCGGGCTGGGATTCATATTTAAACTCTCGCTGTTCGTCACATGCTGCTATCAGCTCGCGTTATTGATTGATCAGGTCAATTGCAGTTCTTTTTGACGTTTCTGACGCAGTAATTCATTTGCGATCCGGTTGTGTATCATATTTTCAGACAGTTTCTGAATTTGCCGATTAAGATACGCCTGTGCATCCTGATTAAGCAGCTGATGTGCATCCTGATCCACAACCGCTGCGGCATCGAAATCGCCTTGATCCAAAAAGTGAATGTTTGGACTGTCTTCCAGCAGCAAGCGTTTGTTCTGGAGATGCTCTGCCAGTGCCCGGGTCATTGCGCCGGCAAACTCATGAACCGGCAAATCATGGGGTATAAACTCTTTATTCTTATAATCAAACAGGTTCCGCGACAAAACTTCTTTGCGGCGTTCCGTAAAATCCAGAATACGATTGAGGATTTCCGTAACATTGTCGGTGACTGGTGAAGTGTTTACATTCATATTTGGCCGTCCTTGGCTTTCTATTTATTACACTCCATTACGAGGCTTTTACGACTTGTCCCGGCTGGAGCAAGTCCCGGATTTCAGAAAGAGATTTAGTTTCGCGCAATTGCTGGATTTGCCAGAGACGTTCAAAGACCGATTCATCATAGAGCCTGTGTCCGCCCTCGGTCCAGGAAGTCTCCTGGATTAGTCCCATAATTGTGTAGTTGTGGATGGTCTGCCGCGTAAAAGGGGTACTTCTGACGAGATCGCCTATGCGATACAGTTTTGGCGGCGTTTTAAATCCTGCGCTGCTATCCATAAATTACACATCCATAGATGAAAAGTTAAAATGGACAACATCACCCTGTTCAAGAAACTCCCATCTGACTTACAGGGTGGCTGAATCCCATTCGGGACCTAACAAAACCCTCAGCTGTGTCCTAAAGCAAACTACAACTAATATTTGCCCAAAAAAACATATTTTACATTTTACAAAATGTAAAATATGTTTTTGCGTATTGCAAGCGAAATTTTGAAAAATCTTTAATATTTTGTAAATTTTTTTGTGTTAATTTGTTCTGGTAAAGGGGGTTTTAAGGTTAACCGGCAGTATAGTTTGACCGATAATGTTTTAAGATTATAGCAACTTGTTATCTGGATATTATAGATTTATGGGTGAAAAAAATAAAGAAACTGAATGCCAAACACACGGATGCTCCGGTGCCATGTGCCGGATGGAAGTTATAACTCCTTTGGCCAAAAAGATTAACTGTCTTGATGTGAAACGCATATCCGAGATTTGTATTAATGAAATCCCGCAGCTTATCGGAGCCAGACTTGCTTCGCTCTATGTTTTAGACGAAACAAGCGATATTTTACATCTGGAAAAATATAATCACCCATTTTTGATCAATAATATTGTATCATTGAATCAAAATCCTCCCTCGCCTATGGTTGCGGCGGTGCGGAGTAAAGAGCTATTGATAATTGAGGATATGGACTCTTCGCCTTCTGGGGTCAACAATATCAACCGTAATTTTGCCAAGAATTATTCGACAAAGAGCTGCATTATTGCTCCGCTGATTTGTCATGGGCGGGTTGTTGGGGCACTCAATCTCAGTGACAAGATGGACGGCGGCGCATTTTCGCATGAAGATATCGCGGTTGTCGAGCTGTTTCGTCAGCTTGTTGGTGCGTCCATCGGGAATATCCACCTGTTCGAGAAGACACAGAAGCTTGCCCGTACCGATGGGCTGACTGGGATGCTTAATCACCGGTCATTCTATGAGACGCTGGAGGTTGAACTCCGGCGGGCTCAGCGTCATGGCGGCAAGCTGTCGATTATGATGGCTGACGTCGATGGACTTAAGCCCATCAATGACTGCTACGGTCACCGAGCCGGCGATATGGCGATCAAACAGATTGCCAGACGAATCAGCGCGTGCATTCGCCAGATTGATTATGCCGCACGGTATGGAGGCGATGAGTTTTCTGTTATCCTGCCGAACACCAATATTGCCGATGCGACCGTGGTTGCCGAACGTATTGTCCAGATGGTCGGTTCAACGCCGATGATTTGGGAAAATCAAAAAATCAAATTATCGGTCAGCATCGGTGTAGGACAATATGATCCCAATAGCGATGCGGGGGATGTTGCCAAAGCGACCGACAGTGCTCTGTACGCCGCCAAGCAGGCCGGCAAAGGCAGGGTCTGTGTCTTTGAGCACCAGAAAGTCCACCACTAATTCTTCCCAATTCAGCAGGGCATTTGCGTTAGCGAGGGCCGGCGGGATTTGCCGGATTTGCAAAACTTGCTTTTACGTTCTGGATTTGTGAATTCAGCTCATCTAATCCCGGATAATTCGGATTTATTGAACGGATTTCATTCATCAGCCTCTCGGCGGCCTGCCAGTTGCCGCTTTGGACATAGCTTTGTGCTTCCCGCAGTTTTTCAGCAAGCTGGGAGTTGCTTGCTGCTTCCTGAGCAGGGGCAGTTTGGGGCTTTTCGGCCTCCTTGGGCTTTTCCGGGGTCTGAGTTTTCAGCGGTTCAGTCTTCTGGACAGGTTTCTGCACTCTTGGCTGCTGAACGGTCTTTTGCTGGGCAGCGGCGCTGTTCTTTTGCGTATTGAGCAGGTTTAGTTTTCGGCGCAGCAGTTCTACTTCCTGCGACAGCATCTTAACTTCTGTTCGGAGAATATCGACGTCTTCATTGGAAAGGGTATCGGTATTTTCCAAATTCGTCTGAAGGGCTTCCTGATTTGTCAGTTGTTCAGCAAGCAGGGTTTTTAAAGAGGCTACTTGTTTCTGTAATGAAGCAACTTCAGTCTGTAATTGGGCCACTTGCTGCTGTGCTTGTGCAAGGTCGGCTCTGACGGAGGTTAACTCATCACTGGCTGCCTGAGGTTCGGGCTGTTTTTTTTCACAGCCCCAGAAATACAGCACGCCGAGAAGAACCACGATAGAAACATAATATGATTTAGTGCTCATATTGTCACCCTGAATAGATTAGTCTGATTTTTTCGCTGCGGCATCGACAGGGGTTGGTTCGGCTGCGACCGCGGCATTCGGATCCGTTGTCCCGGGAAGCGGCGCCGCTACGGGCGCGGCGGCCGGAATGGGTACAATCCCAGCTTCCGGGTTAGGCTGCGGCGCGGCGGCCGGCTGGGGTTCAATCGGGGAAGCAGGCGTCTCGGTCGGAGCGTTCGGTTCGTTTGCCGCAACTTCTTGCTGGGGCTGGTGATGATTGCTCTGTACCGTTTTTGGTTTTAGCCCGGTTGCCATAATCGGATTTAGGGAGATTACGGGCAAATCATTCACATCCGTCGGCATTGCTGTGGGCTCTAAGTCAGTTGTTGTCCTTTCGACATCCGAACCAAGAAAACCAAACCATCCCGCCTCTGAATATCCAGATTGCGCTCCGACCCGTTTTGCCTTATCCAGGGTCTTGCCGGTTTTAAGGTCTACAATATAATATGTCAGTTCGCAGGTAGCAAGCAGTACTTCTTTGGAATAAATGAAGCTGTCGGTTTTAGAGCGGTTTGTTCCAAGCACATCGACCAATACATACAGCATAAATGCCGGGTCCGGCACTGGAACCAGGGATTGCTGGAGTCTGAGTTTCATCTGCAATGACGATTCCATATAAATCTGGTCTTGGTCTGTCGGGAAGACGGTCGGCCAGGCACTCATAGTGGGGTTAAAATTGACGCTGGCATTGAAGCCTTCCTGGCTATCAATCATATAAGGC
>JBHJNC010000134.1:0-3835 GCA_048497675.1 Gimesia maris | reverse complement strand
GCTTCTTCGGAATATTGACGCAACCCTACAGCCGTAATCAACTCAGTTTTTAACCGACTATCCGGCAGGCTGATTTTTGCCGTATCGGGCAGCTGAGCCAAAGCGATATCGGATTGGGCCCAAATCGAAAAGCCGCCGGTGCCGCTTATTTTTTCGCTATAATCCTTTTGAGCTGTCTTTTGAAACCCGGCAACCGAAAAAACCGCAAATACCCCAATTCCAAGCATACCAAGCACGGCCACACTTCGGCCTTTACGACGGGCGGCATTATGCATCGCCAGGGCTAAAAGCGTTCTTGAAGGATTTTGTGATTTGCGGCCAGTATACGCTAATACCGATGAGGCCACCAATGTCAGAGAGATTAATACCATCGCACCGGAACCAAAAAATACAGCGGCGGATTTATCCGCAGAGAGCCGATTGCCATAGACAGCCATAACTGCAGCAATAATCAACAGCACTACCGCTAAGCTACTTTGAAGAAAGGACCGTTCTTTAGGAAAAATCACTTCATATCCGCGATCCAGCAAATCGACAATCGGGCGTTTCAAAAGTCCTCTGAGTTTCCAGGCAAAGACGGATAACGACACTACAACTGAAATTCCTGACGACACCAATATGGTTGACAATCGCATTCCAAAGAGGACTTCCATCCCGCCGGCAGCATCTGCCCAAATCGTATTAAGCCCGCTGAGAATTAAGCGTGTCAAGACCATACCGAGTAGAATTCCAAATGCAATTGCAGGGAGTACAACCAGCGCCTGCTCAAAGATGAATATTGAAAATATCTTCGGGCCGCTTAATCCCGCCGCCGATAGAATACCTGCCTGACTGCAGCGTCTCTGAAGCGAAAACGCATATACCTGGCCTGCTAAAATCAGTGATGCAACTATCAGAAAAAAACTCATTGAGACCATCAACCCGCCAAAGTCCGTCGTTCCAACCGCGGACTTCTTTCCTTCTTCATAGACATTCAAAACTCCAAATCCAACTTGCTGAGGAGTAACCGCCGAGAGGATTTTTTGCGTCAGGGTTTCCGGATTGTCGTCAGATGTTGAATAGCGGATTGCCGTCAACGAACCAAATCGACTCGCAAAGAGCAGCTGGGCCGTCTTCATCGCAATAAACGCTTTGGGCGATCCTTTATACTTTTGCCAGTACAGTTCATCTGCGGGGCGAATACGGGACAAATCAATCGGAATACCGGGCTTCCAATCCCGACAGTTTTCGGCATCTGCCATCGCCTGAAAATCAGGCATCAGCGACGGATCTGCTCCGGTCCCCATCATCGGGACAACCGCTCTAATCCTGAAAACCGCCGTTTGTTCGGACAAACTTTTCCCTTTGGCGGGAACGAAATACCGAATCTCTATTCTGTCCCCTTCGGAAGCTTTAAGATCATCCGCCAGCCATTCATTAATCAGCATTTCGTCCGCCGCAAGGTCGCCGAAAATGCCAGCCTGAGGATTCGCATCCATCGCACAGATAAAAGAGTACGGCGTTGTCCTGGTACCGATACGAAATTCATTGACAAAGTAGGTCAGAATGCCAAGCCCGGAAGGGACTTTTCGCTCGATGGATTGAGCTAATGAATCCGGAAAAAACACGCCGCTATGCCGCAGCTCAACAGCTTCCGGCACATTCGAATCACTCAGGGATAACCCAGCGTCAGATAATGTCCAGTTGTCTTGAATCAATTTAAGCATCTCAGAGCTTTCCAGGGAGGACCCAACCAGAAGCTGGTTCGCCAGGCAAGCATCTTGCTTAAACTCAAACCACTGATTCAGCGTCTTAAGCGTAACAAATACATTTAATCCCCCATCCGGACGAGCATATAGATCAAACGCTCCAAACTGATCTTCTTTGACAATCGCATCCACTTTTCGCCGAAAGGAGGTAAGCCTCTGTTCTTCCGGAGTCATCGCCGCTTCAATTGCCATGCCCCCCGGAACGGCGGTTCTAACAACAATCTCCTGGCCGGTTTCGATATTTAACCGGCGTGCTAAACCGCGGCTAATCGCAACGCCTTCTGCAAATCGGACAGAACTTAAATTGGGCTGTACCGCCGGTCCAAATCCCCAAAATCGTTCATCCACTCCCAAAACCTGAATTCCGCCGGCACGCGAGGTCCCATCGGTGTTTTCGGCAAATCCTTTTACACTGAGTACAGGCGCGATTTCAATACCGTTTTGTTGTGAGATTCTCTCTGCCAGAGCAGCACCAAACAAACCAGAACTCTGGACCGCCAGAGACGTTTTGCCCTGCCTGATCCGTGTCTGGTGTTCAAGTGTCGCCCGAATCGAATCTCCTGAAGATAACGCACCCAGTAAAACCGCCACCGCACAGACCACAGCCAGTCCGGCCGCAATGTGGCTTTTCCAGTAGAATTTTACACTTTCTATGACGATCCGGTGGCTTTTCATAGTCACTGCCTGATATCCCGTAAAACACCATCAGATAAATCGAATTGTCTTTGCATTTTGCCGGCTAATTCTTTGGCATGTGTGGCAATTATCAGTGTTACCTTTTCCTGCTGATTTAATTCGACCAGTAAATCTGCAATCTGACAGGCATTTGTGTGGTCCAATGAGCCGGTCGGTTCATCCGCCAAAAGCAGCGAAGGCCTGTTAATCAGCGCACGCACAATCGCCGCTCTTTGCCGCTGGCCGGCGGAAAGCTGCCCGGGGCGTGAATTCAATTTCCCGGCGAGCCCAACCCGCTCAAGAAGCTGAGCAGCGTAGTAAAGCCGTTCTTTGGCAGATATATCGCTGTCTGCCGCCAGTGTGGGAAGCAGAATATTATCCAGCACACTGCACTGAGGCAGCAAATGATGCATCTGGAAAACAAATCCGATTTTCTTGTTGCGGAACTTCGCGGCGGCCTGTTCGGACAGCTTTGCCATATTCTGCCCTTCCCAAAACAGGCTGCCGCTGGTGGGCGTATCAAGCAAACCAAGAATATTGAGCAGCGTACTCTTGCCGCATCCGGAGGGCCCAACAATTGCATAACTTCGACCCTTCTGAATGTCGAGATTAATTCCCCTGATAACCTCTGCCTGTCCGGATGAACCGGAATAGGATTTTGTTACGTCTTTTAACTGTAAAACGATCTCGCTCATTTGCGAATCACTCCTTCCAGCAGGTCGACGAGCCGCTGAACCGAGGTTGACAGATTAAAATGCTGCTCAATCGCCCGCCGGCCATTGAGACCCATTTGCCGCATTTTTACAGGGTCCATCAGCAACGAATGCAATATCCCCGCAAGATTGTCGGCAGTATTGGGCTCATATAATATTCCCGCGTTACTTAATTGAGCATATTCCGGAAATACCCCCGTATTGGGCTGAACGAAACCCACCCCGCAAGCCATCGCCTCGAGCACACATAAGCCATACGCCGCCGGTTTGCGGAAAGGCACGCACATCAATGATATAGACCGAAGAAAATCGCGGCGTTTATCTGCATCAAAATCATCCATAAATTCAATCTGAGCCTGTAAATTCCGCGTGATAATCTGGCGATGGATATTGTTAAGCATCCTTTCATCGTCACGCGTCCTGCCGCCGCAAATTTTCAGCCGAACATCCCGCAATCGCGGATCTTCCGTTAAACGGCACAGCACATCAATCAGCATCTCCAGACCATTATCCCGGCACATTCGGGCCAGATAACCAATCACAGGAATTTGAGGCAAATCGGATGCCGGAGTATATTCTGACACATTTAAACCGGGATAAACATAATGTATTTTTGAAGGCGACAAGGCCAGCCTGTCACCCATAAATGAATGATAATAGCGGCTTACCGCAATAAATAAATCCGTATCCGCCGCACAC
>JBHJNC010000133.1:0-5706 GCA_048497675.1 Gimesia maris | reverse complement strand
GTCCGGCCTGAAGCCGTTCAGGATTCGTAATCCCGTTGATGCGTTCAATCGCCTCGTGCGGAACCTTGAACTTTCTGGCTACGATAGCCAGCACATCGCCCGGCTGAACTTTATAGACTTCGGTCAGGGCATCGCCGGGATAAACCTTTTTGCTGAACAGCCAGACTTCCGACAATTTGGTCAATTGATTTTTCACTTCCTGGCGAACTGAGTCGCTCAGCTTCATATCAAGGACCTTATTCAGCTGATCGCGTGCGGCAATAATCTTGTCGTCAGCAATATCCTGCACGGATTGTCGAATAATCGCCGCCGCTTCAGGACTGGTCTGTGTATCCACTGCCGCATTCGCGTCTGCCGGGGTTGCTGCCGGGGCCGCGGTCACATCTGCAGTTGGCGCGGCAGGCTGCACCGACTGCTCGGTCACAGACGCCACCGGCTGAGCGGGGGCAGCCGCAGCCGGTACCGATGACGATCGGGCCGCCGCATCCAGTTTTTCTGCCGAAGCATCGACGGATACATTCCGCAAGGATGAAGATGGAACAGGATTTATAGCCGGCTGAGGCTCAGCAGGCATGGGCTCTACAGCAGGTGCCGGAGTATCCGGGGTCAATTCCGCCTGAGCGGCTTGTTTTTTCTTCCATTGATTGAATACAACCAGCCCTACGATTAGCAGAGCCAATACCAACAACAGTATTTTAGTCTTCCGGCTGCTTCCATTTTTTTCACGATACGGTCGATACTCAAACTTCATACAGATTCCATTCTTTATTGTTTAAATTTCAAAATGCCCTGTTCACAAACCAGAGCATCCATCGGTACATCCTTTTCATGATGCGGGACAGCATCAACAATCTGTTCAGAAAAAGCCACCGCCCATTTCAAGCTATGCATCTGCGGATCCGCCAAAAAACGGTCATAATAAGCCGCTCCGCGTCCAAGACGATTCCCCTGCCGGTCAAAAGCAAGTCCCGGGACAATTACCAGTTCAATTTCCTCGCCAAGCACTTGATTGCCTATTGCGGGTTCTCTGACTCCCAGCTTACCCACTTGAAAACCGGTTTCAAGAGACCGGATTTCAACTGCAATCATCATTCTCTCTGACGGGAAAACCTTAGGAACAGCGACAGTCTTTCCGGACCGAAACGCATCCAGAATAATACTGGCAGTATCCACCTCGCTGGCCATTGACAAAAAGAGCATCAAGACCTTGGCTTGCTGGTATTCCCGAGAACAAATAATTGTCTGGCAGATTTTCCGGCTTTTCTCCGCCTTAATCTCTGGAGAAATCCCTGCCAGAATCTGCTTTATCTGCTTTCGTAATTCGCTTTTCTGTTCAACAATACTCATTTTATCGGCCAAACTTACGAAAAAAGACCAATTATTTCGGATTTTGACTTCGCCACTGTTCTACTTGATTTTTCAGTTTTTGTAAATACTCGGCGACCAATTTTTCCCGCCCAATTTGCTTGGGCTGATAATATTCTCGCGGCAGGTCCTGACCGACATAATCCTGCGGAATCCACCCCATAGGACTATTGTGAGGGTATTGATACCCCAGCCCATGGCCCAGCTTGGCGGCCCCTTTATAGTGCGAATCCCGCAAATGGGCCGGAACCGGAATCGTCCGCCCCGACTGCACATCCGCCACCGCCTGCCAGATGGCATTGGCACAGGCATTCGACTTGGGCGCACAGGCAACGTAGATTGCCGCCTGCGCCAGGGGCAATTGTGCCTCCGGAAACCCCACAAACTCGGCAATCTGTATCGCCGATGCCGCCAATATCGCCGCCGTAGGGTCGGCATTACCCACATCCTCACACGCGCAAACCGCGATTCTGCGGGCGATAAACCGCAAATCCTCACCGCCGGCAATCATCCTTGCCAACCAATACACCGTCGCATCCGGATCCGAACCCCGCATCGATTTCTGCAAAGCACTGGCAAGGTCATAATGCGTATCGCCAGTGCCGTCATACTGGATTGCCTTTCTCTGGATTGACTCTTTTGCATCATCCAGTGTGATTTCAACCGGCTTTCCCTTTGGAGTATGCTTTTGTCGAGAAAGAACAGCCACTTCCAGAGCCGTTAGAGCTTTCCTCGCATCGCCATCACAAATTTGGGCAAGAAACTCTATCGCTTGAGGATCCGCCTTCAGATTCAACTTGCCAAGCCCGTTTTCCGGATCCACAATGGCTCTTTCAAGCAGAATCTTGATATGATTTGGCGTTAAAGGCTCAAATGAAAATACGGTACTGCGGCTGATCAGCGGGCTGTTAATACTGAAAAACGGGTTTTCGGTCGTGGCCCCAATCAGGGTAATAACCCCATTTTCCACATCATCCAGCAATATATCCTGCTGGGCGCGGTTAAAACGATGAATTTCGTCGATGAAAAGGACTGTTTTTCGCCCCGATGTAAAAATCCTATCTTTAGCGTTATCAATGACTTGCCTTAAATCCTTAACGCCTGCCGCCGGTGCGCTGACCAGCTCAAAAACCGCATTGGTATGGTTAGCGATGATCCTCGCCAGTGTCGTCTTGCCGCAGCCCGGCGGACCGTAAAAAATCAGGCTGCTGATCGCTCCGCCTTCAAGCATCCGGCGGAGCAGCTTGCCTTCCGAGGCAAAGTGTTCCTGACCGACAAAATCCTCAATGGTCTTAGGCCGCATCCGTACCGCCAATGGCGCAAACCCCTGCAGTTTCTTTTCTTCCGATTGCTGAAATAAATTTTTATCCTGTCGCGCTGTCATTGGTATGCGATTATAACGTGAAAAGAGCCGTAATTCTAATAAAAACGCAAATCACACCCCCATCGCTTGCTGGTTCTACACGATTGACACCCCAACCATAATCCCTGATAATATATTCTGGAAAGGAATTCTATGAAAATAGCAACATTTAACGTCAACTCTATTCGCAGCCGGGTGGATATCTTGAAACTCTGGCTTGCTGAGAACCGCCCGAATATCCTGTGCGTCCAGGAAACCAAAGTTCAGGACTCGGAATTTCCCATCGACGAGCTGGCCAACCTCGGCTACCATATTATCTTTGCCGGCCAGAAAAAGTACAACGGCGTTGCCATTTTCAGCGACCAGCCGCCGCAAAACGTCGAGTCTTTTCTGGCAGCAGATGAGGAAAAAGAAGCCCGATTCCTGAAAATGTCCTATAACAACATCAAAATCATCAATACCTATATCCCGCAGGGACAATCCACCGACAGTGATAAATTTCAATATAAATTGAAATGGTTTTCGGATTTGCTGGCGTATTTTCGCAAAACCTGTCGTCCAGACCAGCCGATATTATGGGTAGGCGATTTGAATGTCGCCCGTGACGAACGAGACGTCTTCGAACCCGAAAAACATTGGGGAGATGTCTGTTATTGTCAGGAATTACAGGATGCGATGAACAAGGTCATTGATTGGGGCTTTGTGGATGTATTTCGTCAGCTTCATCCCGAACCGGAACTGTACAGCTTTTGGGATTATCGCATTCCAAACGGATTTAAACGAAATCTCGGATGGCGGCTCGACTACATCATGGCAACCGCACCTTTGGCAGAAAAATGCAAGGACTGCCGAATTGAAAAATCGCTGCGAGGGTTGGAAAAACCCAGCGACCATGTGCCGGTAATCGCAGAGTTTAAAAAATAGTGTCGGCAAAACAATAAGGTAATTGCCTTGCTTTTTTCATCCAATACGGTATAGTTTGCCGTTCTGCTAAACGAATCGTAAACAGGAACGCACTAACACAGATGAGTGTAATATCGATAACGTATGATGAGTTTGCCCGTCTTGTCGGGCGCCGTTCACAGACCTTGCTTAAAGCCGCGAGTTTCCTGGTGCTTCAGCATCAGAATCACTGCGGCAGATTAACACGTCCTCTTCTCGGCGAACTGCTGGCACAGTCTTCTCAGGTCGAAGAACTGCTGGACTCCTACGGAGCCCGCAATAACAGCCAATGGGCGGGCTTTCGCTCAATGACCGCCGCAATCAAGTTATTCTCCAATGTCGGTTACGAACTGCTTCATATTCAGCATTCCATTCCCGCCTATCGATTGCTGCCTGTCGAACAGGATTTCAATGTCGGCACTCAGCGTGCCATTGATTTTGTCGAAGATATATTGTATCACGCCACTGAGCGATTACTCCAGGAATCTGCATGGCTGCATATTCCGATTCCTCATGCCATACCGACAGCGGATGTCTATATGGAATCGCTTCCTGGCGGCAGACTGCCTCATGATTTGGCGACCCGCAAACTGGAAACCGTAACCAATACCATCACGCTTTTGGCTACCGCGTTCCTGAACCTTGCGGCTGAATGCAAACATGCCCTGCCCCGCAGCTCAACATTAACACCAGAATACTTAAAAGATCAGACAAGCCCGGTTACCGAGGAAAAAATCCGTTCTTTGGAACTGCGTTTCCACAACCTGCAGTCTCTGTATGATACGTATGTCTCCACGACCGAAACCGAGGTGCTGGATAAAGATTTGCCTGTTCTTCGAGGACATATCAGTGTTGTCCTGCATCTATTGAGAACGGCCCGTGATTTCGCGCACTACTATGAACGCCACGCCAGCTCCAGCGCATTATATGTTCCTGGGGCAAAGCGGCTGGCCGACCCGGAAAAACTGCTCGAAACACTGCTGAAATACTCCATTTGTTTTGTCAGCCAGTTTCTGACCTGCGCCGAATTGCTCTGCCAGAATATGCTGCGGCGATATACCGAAAACACGCGAATCGAAGTCCGCGTTCCGCCGTATCGCGGGTTCCATGTCAGGCCTTCAACTTTGATTTCCAAGCTGGTGCTGCATTACGGCAGTGAGGTCCGTATGGAAATGGAAGGCGAAGCGTATGATGCCCGCTCGCCATTGGACTTATTCCGGGCCAACGAGAAAATCAATGCCCGCAAGCGACGTTCGCTGGCCTCTGAGATTATCCGCCTGAGCCTTGTGCCTTCCACAGCAACGATCACAGACGCCAAGACGCTGGTACGCAGCGTTATTATGACTCTGGCCGACTACGGCAAACTGATTATTTATGAACAGCCGCTCAAGCTCGACGATATGACCCTCGAGCCGGATGCCAAGCTGATCGAACAGGTAACCGACGAAATCGCCAAATTGCTTGCCACAGGCAAAATCGATATCGTCACGGATATGAAGGTCATCTTTTATGGCGACAAACGCGTTTTAGAGGATATCCGCCTTCTGGCCGAAAGCGGCTACGGGGAAGATAATTTTGGCAACAATATCCCCCTGCCCGATCGTCTTAAATACTTAAGACAATAACCATTTTCGAAAAGCACCAAGCGGCAACAAAAACATCTCTTTAACAAGATGTTTTCATCACCCAAGGCAGTTTCTTGAATATCCCTTTTGCAATTCCTCGGCCAAAGCATCTCCCTGAGCAGGAGTCATATTCTCACTCAAAATACATTTCGCAAATCCCTTGCCGCCCAATTTCGGCAAGATCGCGCGGGAGCGTTCCGGGCTTACATAGACTTGGCACAGTTTGCCGCCGGCGCGAATACGCTCACGCAGATCCAGAAGATTTCTTGATTGAATCTATAGCTGTTTCAGTTATCTGCCCATCAGCAATCTATCGCGACACCTTAACGTTCAGGCCCTGATGCGTTTTATTTTTAACAAATTTCACCTTGACTCCCTTGGGCGCCGAATAGTTCACATAGAGGTCTTTTC
>JBHJNC010000132.1:0-8025 GCA_048497675.1 Gimesia maris | reverse complement strand
CAGCGTGTTCATCTCGGACGATGGGACGTTGTTTTGCGGCTGAGACTGCTGCATATAATATGCCATGGTCTTCTGCTGAACCTGGGTAAAAATCTGTACGGTTTCGGTTAAATGCTGTTTGGGCAGCATCAGCATCCCGCGGACCCGGCCGTTTTCAACAAAGGCGGCGATGGACATGGCGCTGGAAGTTTTAACCGGAATACCTTCCCAGAAATCCGGCATCTGGCTGCCGCCCTGTAAGGCCATCTTGGATGCCATATCGCTTAAGCCCTTCATTAATTGCGGGATGTTGATGGACATAATCAGGTCGGCTTTGCCGCTGTTGGGGATGGTATCCAACGCGGTCTTGATATCGCCCGCCGCCGCACCGGGAGAGGTATTGTCAATCAGGGCCTTAATCTGATTCATCGCATCAGGCCCAATCGAAAGGATCAAACGGTCTGAGGTAATTGCAAACGGATATTGCATGCCTTCTTTGCCGTACATGGTCTGCATTACGTCATCTGCAGGATTATTGGCATCTTTAGGTGAGAGTTTAAACTGAAACAGCCCAATATCCGTTTGATTGTGTTTTTCAACCGATTCAGCATACGTCGCATCGATATCAAGACCCATTGCAGCATAAAACCCGTTGAGCGACTCAAGCATCTCTTTTTGCAGTGCTCGGACTGAATTGGCATCCTCGATTTGGATGATTTCTTTGATCTCAAATGGCGGGGTTGAGGCTTTGTAGGCAAAAGTTCCGGCGACTTCATCTCCCATTACCCTGGACCATTTGCCAATCGAAGATTTTATTTTTTGTAAAGGGGCTTTTTCGCTTTCTGTCATATCCGCCATCAGCAGGTCGATGGTACGAACACTGAGCTGTTCGAGCATCGTTTGATTCATTCTGGCGAGGAATTTCAAGGGTGCGGCGTCATTTGTGTAGCCTGCAAGCTGCCAGGGCCTGGCGATATCCGAAGCGGGCTTAAGTATCCCAGCCAATTCGCTATTGGGTTTTGCTGAAACCAGCATTTCAAGCTGAGCGACCTGCTGACTGGGAATCAGCGACAAGCTTGCCCAATCAGCCTGCTTGATGAAATAAAGATAAATGCCAAAGATCGCTTTAAGTTTGGGCTGAAAGGCTGAAATTTCAGGTCCCATTGCTTGTTCAGCCATACTTTTCTGGATTTCCTCGATGCCATTCTCGATATCATTTTGGAAAAGTTTATACATGGCGTCAAGATTGACATAGCACCATAGCGGATTTGTTGAGGCGGCTTTGGATGCGGCTGCATCGAAACGGCTTGACAGGGCCGCTTTTTTGTCGGCCAGCGCAGCCTGAGCGGTTAAAAGTACTGCTTTATTTTGCTCGCGAGCCATCAGCAGATAATTCTGATTTTTCACAGGCAGCAAGGCCATTTTGCCCACGGGTGATTGTTCGACATTAAGAAGATAAATCCCATTGGCATCAGCCGCAGACAGATTGGTATTATTCTTAAGAAAGGCCTCGTTTGAGGTTGTCGGAATCATAAAGAACGCAAAGATGTCTTTGCTCTGCGAATTCGGCTGCATCGCCACCATTGCGACATTGCCCTGCATATTGAGCCCATTCATCATCGGGTCGCCGAAGATCCCGGCAATTTGCATGGTTGCCAGCATCGATAATTGAAGCGGAATCGGGCTTGCCCCGGCCAGATATTGGTCAAGCTGCATCAGAGAATTCTGCAGATTGTTAATCCGTACGCAAGCAAGGGAATCATTCGGTACAAGGTCGAGGATGACGTCTTTTGACTCAGGTGCAGGTGCAGTGCCTTCGGCAAAACAGGACACTGCGGATACAAATAACAGGCAAATAAAGACGATGGTTTTGACATTTCCGAAACGTGAAATCATTGATATTCTCCTATAATTAACAATATATAGATTCTAAAGTCTTTATATATGACTCATTTTAGAACAGGTAGTTTCAAAAATTTTCGCAATTTCGCAATACGATTTTTGATTCGTAGAAAGCAGACGAAAACGCTCCGTTTTGTATTGTTTTATGTCAATAGGGAATGGCGATTGGCCGTCGAGTGTTTTTACGACTCCCCCAGCCTGTTGCACGAGCAGGCTGCCGGCGGCGATATCCCAGAGTTTGGCTGACACAGTGAATGCCCCAATCATTGCACCGCTGGCGACGTATGCCTGATGCAGGGCGGTGGAGCCAAGTAATCTGGCACGGGTAAGCCTTTGCATCTGGTGCATTGCAGGTTCGGTGGGAGAGTCGAAATGACTGTCAATTCCAAAACTGGAGAATCTATTAATGGAATCCTCGTTAACCGACGAAGGCTTTCCGTTGAAGTGAGTCTGTATGCCTTTGGCCGCAGTCCAGAGGGAATTTGTGCACGGGTCATAAATAACTGCAACAACAGGGTTTCCATCTTCAAAGACGGCAATACAGACACAAAAACACCTCAGATTGTGGGCGAAGTTGTTTGTGCCGTCAATTGGGTCGATGATCCACCAGATATCTGAGCTATCTTTTGGCGGCTCACAGAGCATCTGGCCATTGACGCCTTCTTCGGCCAAAATACCATGGCCTGGATAGCGGCTAAGAATACGCTCCACGATGATTGCCTGGCAAAGAGGGTCTGCCTCCGTGACGATTTCGGACTGATTTTTTAGGGAATAAGAGACATTGGCCAGTAGCTCCAGTGCTTTTTGGCCGCTTATTTTCGCCGCATCAACGGCAATATTTAACATTTCGCTGTAATCCAACGGGGATGGCCCCATATAAGTCCTTTCATCTTGACAAGCAGATATTGGGTCTCTATTGTAGCGGGTAATTTATGGAAAGCCAACTACCAAATATCGAGAAATCAAGTGGATTTGCCGGCCGGGTCCTGTCTGTTGCGGTACTTCTGATTATTGTACTTTTTTTCACAGTAATGAACCTGGCTGAAAACGGATTCATTAAGCCCGCTTATGTGCTTGGAGTTTGCGGATTTAAGCAGCGATACGGCCTGCCTTGTCCGGGCTGCGGGTGGACTCATTCGGCGCAAGCTTTTGCGACAGGGGATGTTGTGAGGTCTTTTGTGATTCAGCCCGCAGCGGCATTTTTTTGCGGTCTGTTGCTGATTATCGCGATTTTGGCTTTACATACCCTTATTTTTGGGGTACACTCTAAACTTCGGGAAATTCTGACCAATAACCGCTTTTGGAAATACAGTTTAATCGGGTTGGCATCTGTGGTTTTATTGGGTTGGATTGTTACTCTGGCAAGGTCGTTGGCGTCCAACGGAGGATAGTTATACATTGCACAGAATTAAAAAAAATATTGTTTTGGGTCTTATTGCCAGTCTGATTTTGGTCACGGCTGGGGGATGTAATATTTTTGGATTTCTTTCGAGCCCCGGCGGTTACGAACAGAAATATAAGCCAAAATATGATTTGAAGCCCGAATCCAAGCGAAAGGTCTTTGTCTGGGTTGATCCATCCCCTGGAAGCGGAGCAGGTGTTTCGGAAGCCAAGGCCTTAACGGCCGCCCTTGCAAAGCAATTAAGAAAACAGGTTGGTGTATCAGAGAAGAATATTCTCGTTCCAACAAATCTTGAATCCTTGATACGGGATTATTCCGTACGCCCTGAGACACTGGGCAGCCAGGCAGGTGCGGAATTGGTGTTTTATGTACACCTGACCTCGTTTCAGGTAAATGATCTGCACTCCGGTACTATATATTCCGGCAGTATGACGTGCCGCGGGGTTTTGCTGGATATCAAGAATAACAAAACGCTGTGGCCGCAGCCTCCGCAGGAAATGGTAGCCGATGTGGTAATCGATGCGGCCAACAAGGGGCGTGAGGATTTGATTGATAATCTTTCGAAAGCGGCAGCACATTGTCTGCTTCGCGACTTATACGCCTGCCGAAAACCGGATTATAAGATTAACGAAGAGCGTTCGGCTCTGAATGAAATGATACAACAAGAAGTTTTTTAGGAGATGATGTCTATGTTGAAGATTTTGATTTGTGACAAGCTGGCCCAAGAAGGGCTTGATCTGCTCAAGTCAATGCCAGATGTTGAGCCGGTCGTTCGGTTGGGGTTAAGTGAAGACGAGTTAGCCAAGATTGCCGGCGAATATGACGGTATGATTATCCGCAGCGGCGTGAAGGTTACCGCCAAAGTGCTGGCCAATCCCGGCAAGCTGAAAGGTATTGCTCGAGCCGGTGTCGGTGTTGATAATGTTGATATTCCGACAGCGACCCAGAAAGGGATAATTGTGATGAATACGCCGGGCGGCAACACCCTCAGTGCCGCTGAACATACGATGGCGCTGATGCTGGCTTTGAGCCGCCATGTGGTGCCGGCCTGCAACAGTTTGAAATCCGGGCAATGGGACCGAAAGAGCTTCGAAGGCAATCAGCTCAACAACAAGATTCTTGGTGTTATCGGGCTTGGCCGTATCGGAATGGCTGTTGTTAAAATGGCAAAGGGCTTCAATATGCGGGTGTTGGGTTTTGACCCATTCGCTGTTCCCAAAGAAGCCGATGCGATGGGAGTCGAAGTTGTAGATAATCTGGAGCGAATCTATCGCGAGTCCGATTTTATTACACTGCATGTGCCGAAAAACGAAAATACCGTGAATATGATTTCAGCGAAAGAGCTGAAGATGATGAAGCCGACCTGCCGGATCGTGAACTGCGCCCGAGGCGGTATCATCAACGAAGATGAGCTGTACAATGCGTTGCTGTCCAAGACGATTGCAGGGGCTGCACTGGATGTGTTCTCAAAAGAACCCCCGGAAAATATGCGGTTTAAGGAAGTGCCGAGCTGCCTGGTAACCCCGCATTTGGGTGCAAGCACTGAAGAGGCTCAGATCGAAGTGGCGGTCGAAGCGGTTCAGATTCTGGTTGAAGCTCTTAAGGGCGGGCCAATCCGCAATGCGGTCAATGCTCCTTCGCTCGGTTCGGCGGCGCCGATTGTCTGCTATTATGCCGATTTGGCTCAGCGGATTGGCAGCATGATGAGTTCTCTGGCTCCCGGTCAGATTAAGGAAGCCAAAGTTGAGTTTAGAGGCTCGATTGCGGATAAGCAGGTTGACTCAATTGCGACATCATTCAAGATCGGTCTTTTGCAGCCGCATTTCGATTCCGTGGTTAATATCGTCAATGTTGGATTGCTTGCCAAAGAACGCGGCATTAGTGTTGATGTGACCAAAAATACGGAAATCAAAGACCTCGAGTCCAGCTTTACAGCAACGGTCAAGACAGATAAAGTCAGCCGTACGATTCGCGGGACTGTTTTTGGCGGCAAGCTGCTGCGAATTATCGAGATTGACGGATTTTCTGCCGAAGTTACCCCGGAAGGCCAGATGCTGGTTATCTTCAATGATGACCGTCCCGGCGTGATTGGGGCGATTGGTACTGCCATCGGCAAACATGGTGTCAATATCAATACGATGGGTGTTGGGCACAAGAGTGACGGCAAGGCCATTTTTGTCGCCTCCTTGGATAAGGGTATTGATGGTAAAGCAGTTGATGAAATAAAGTCGCTGGGTTTTGTCAATGAAGTCTATGCCTGTAAGGTGTAGCAAGCTGCGGTTGTCTATCCAGGAGAATTGGATATTTTGACGAATTAAACAGGCCGGACCGGCTGGTGTTTATCGATACCTGTCGGTTCGGCCTGAACATATTTATCGATTGACAGATTTTGGATCAAAAGATTTTAACTGCCCCCAGGGGCATTTCTCATAAAAATTAGACATGGATGTAACCAAGAAAGCAAAGAAGAAAAAAACGGCTGAACAGCCTGCATTTGATTTTGATCATATTGAATCGCCTGTACAGCCAGTTGAAAACACAGATGACATCGCTGATAATCTGACCGATACAGCAGGCCAGGCGGATACCCCAGCTGTCAAGCCGTCACGAAGACAGAAAAGTCAAGCTGCCACCGCGGAGTCTATGGCTTCTAAGCAGAGAGATATCAGCGTCAGTGAGTTTTTTGCAAAAAACCGTCACCTGCTTGGATTTGATAATCCCCGCAAGGCCTTGCTGACCGCGGTTAAAGAAGCGGTGGATAACTCCCTGGACGCCTGCGAAGATGCTCATATTCTGCCTGACATTACGGTAACCATCGCACAGGTGGACGGCAGTGAAAACAAGTTCCGGATGACAGTTAAGGATAATGGTCCGGGGATTGTTGCCAAGCAAGTCCCGAATGTTTTTGCCAGATTGCTTTACGGCAGCAAGTTTCATTCGCTCAAGATGAGCCGTGGACAGCAGGGTATTGGTATCAGCGCTGCGGGAATGTACGGATTGCTGACAACCGGAGAGCCGGTACAGATTATAACACGCATCAGCGGTAAAAAGCCGGCCAATCATTATCATGTTCAGATTGATACGACCAAGAATCGCCCCGAAGTAATACTCGATGAAGAGTGTGAATTTGATTTACCGCATGGTACCAGCGTGACCATTACCATGGAAGGGCGATATCAAAAAGGCAAGCAAAGTATTGATGAATATCTGGCGCAAACGGCAATTGCCAACCCGCATGCTTCATTTGTCTATAATGCACCGGATGGCGGCCGTTATGATTATCCGCGTCAAAGCCAGGAGATGCCTTTTCTTCCCGTAGAGATTAAACCGCACCCGTATGGCGTGGAAGTCGGGGTGCTGTTTAAGATGGCCCGTCAGAGCGAATCCAAAACGATGAGCGAATTCCTGCGAAATGAATTTTCTCGTGTCAGTCCGGCGGTTGCTGCAGACATTTTAAAGCAGGCAAAGCTGTCTGTGAGGATGAAACCCTGGGATCTGACGATTAAAGATGCCGAACGGCTTCATGCTTCGATTAATGCCACCAAATTGATGGCTCCCCCAACGGATTGTATCGGCCCGATTGGCGAAGAAAAACTGGTCGATGGCTTGAAGCGCGTCGTCGATGCCGAATTCTATGCCAGCTGTACGCGAAAGCCGGCAGTTTATCGCGGTAATCCGTTTTTGGTTGAAGCGGCCCTGGCTTATGGCTGCAAGGGGCAGGCGGAAAGCGGACCTGGGATTGGCGATGAAGATGAAGCCGATGCTGCGGCCGGTAAAGAAGAAAAGGATCAGCTGATGCGGCTGGTGCGATTTGCCAATCGGGTTCCGTTATTATATCAGCAATCCGCCTGTGCGACCTATAAGGCGGTATTGGATGTCAACTGGCGAGGCTATGGACTGAGCCAAAGCCGCGGTGCGTTGCCGTCAGGTCCGGTTTTGCTGATGATTCATATCGCATCGGTTTGGGTTCCATTTACCTCGGAAAGTAAAGAGGCTGTGGCGCATTACCCGGAAATTATCAAGGAAATTAAGCTGGCCGTTCAGGAGTGCGGCCGTAAGCTGGGAATGCATGTTCGCAAACAGCGAAGAATCAAGGATGAAATGATCAAACGCGGATATATTGAAATCTATTTGCCGCATATTGGCCAGGCGCTGAAGGATATTCTGTCGCTGAAAGATCCGCAGGTAGAAAAACTGGTAGATAAATTAAAAGTAACCCTCGAAAAGACAAGAGCAGTATAGTTATGGCCCAGGAATTGATTATCAGTATCAGTGGCATGCGCGGCATCATTGGTGAAAATATGTTCCCCGATACCGCTGCTGCCTATGGAGCGGCATTTGGAACTTTTTTAAAAACAAGCAATCCTGATATTAAACCTTGCGTGGCGATAGGGCGTGACTCGCGTCCTTCAGGTTCGATGGTGTTTAGTGCCGTCGCTTCCGGTCTTGCGTCCGTCGGAGTCGATGTCGTGGATTTGGGTATTTGTACCACCCCGGGCGTGGGCGTTATGCTGCGGCATCTAAAATGCACCGGCGGCGTGGTCATTACCGCCAGCCATAATCCGCTGCCGTATAATGGAATAAAATTTTTGCTGGGCAATGGAATTGCACCGCCAAAGCCGATGGCGGAAAAAATTCGCAAGATTTATTTTGAAAAACAGCAGAGCTATACCAATTCGGTCGGCTGCGGCACAATCACATCAAACAGTTGCGCCGCTGATGTGCATTTAGCCAAAGTGCTT
>JBHJNC010000131.1:0-4085 GCA_048497675.1 Gimesia maris | reverse complement strand
CTTTTTGTACAGGATGACATAATGGCGGATAAATATCAAAAAATGCGGTCTTTGCTTGTCCCTGCCCTTTTCCTTATTATTTTGGGCGGGCTGATGTGGTATCGGCAGGCCAATCAAGTTACGTTTTACAACAGCGGTATCTACCTGACGATGGGCACGTTTGTTCAGGTTACAGTTGCGGCCAAAGATCACCCCCAGGCTCAGAAGTTTTTCACGGTCGCCTTTGAACAAATCGACAAAGTCAACCGGATAATGAACGACTGGGATCCCAATTCGGAAATCTCCCAGCTGACCCAGACCGCACATCTTGCCCCAGTGCCTGTCAGTTCGGAATTATTCGATGTAATCGCGGCATCGATAGAATACAGCAAGCTTAGCGGCGGGGCGTTCGATATTACCGTCGGCCCCGAAACTCAGCTCTGGCGGCAAATGCGGGAAACCCATCAAGAGCCTGCGCCCGAAGCCCTCGCCGAGGCCCGCGCCAAAGTCGGCTATGAAAAAATGATCCTTGAACCCAATGCCAAAACCGTCAAGTTCGCTGTTGAAGGAATGAAGCTCGATGTCGGCGCCATCGCCAAAGGTTACGCTGTCGATTGTGCTATTGAAGCTCTGCGCCGCAAGGGCGCCGTTAGCGCAATGGTGGATCTGGCCGGCAACATCCGCTGTTTCGGCCCGGGAATCAAACAGGACGGCAACTGGTTTATCGGCCTGCAAAATCCCCGAAAAGCAGGCGAGATTTTGCTGAAACTGCGAATCAATGAAATGTCCATCGCCACCAGCGGCGATTACGAACGCTATGCCGAAGTCAACGGTGAAAAACAAAGCCACATTCTCAACCCCAAGACCTCTCAATCGGTCAAAGAATTGGCCAGCGTAACAATCATCGCCCCGACAGCCATGCAGGCTGATGCGCTGTCTACAGCCGTCAGCGTCTTAGGCCAGGAAAAAGGACTGGCATTGATAGAATCGGTTCCCTGTGTCGAAGCAATTATCACTACGGCTGCCGACCCCGAAAAACCCATTCAAACCGGCGGGGCAGCACAATTTATAAATCGTAAGCACTAAATTCTAAGCACGAAACAAATCTAAAATACAAAAAGATAAAAGACGATACGCTGCATATCAATTAAATTTTTGATTTCCAAATTTGTTTATAATATAGTGCTTATGATTTAGGATTTTTTCTATTATTTACAGCTTCAGCAGATAATCCAGACACCTGGCCGACCAGGTCTCCAGCGTCTCGCGAACCGCATCCAGTTCGGCCGGCGACATAAACGAAAGCTGGGTAATCATCTGTTCTTTGCGGTCCACGTTCGGCGCATCAAGCTTCCAGCAATGGACAATCCCCAGATGGACGCTGCCGACTTCGTTGGAGTCATCATTGAGCAATGCGATAACGCTGTCTTGATGTTTGGCGGCGACAGCGACTTCTTCGGTTACTTCCCGTTCAACCGCCGTCAGATACGCATCATAGAAATTGCCGAACAGCGGCGCATCGTCAATCGGGTTGATATGCCCGCCGATACCGATCGAGCGGTTGCCCACCAGCCGCGTCTCGCCGGCACGTTTGCCGCGGACATAGCTGAGATACTTGCCGTTATTTGCCATCAGCACATACGGAATGATTTGCTTAAAGCTGGGGTCTTTTTCCGCCAGCGGGCGCGGCATAAACCGCGGCACACCGGGTGCAAAAATCGCTTTAATATATCGTTCCACATCAAATGCCAATCCCTGAAACATCCCGACCTGTTCGAGTGTGCTTCGCGGGATAACTAAGACCTGTTCGTCCTGTGCCATGAAATCCTGTCTTCTGAATATACGTTTAAAATTCTGTTTTTAATTTGCTTTGTAGAAAACGTGTTTCTTTAAGACCCCAGAGGGGTCGCTATATCATAGCCGGGGGTGTCAACCCCCGGAAAAAGTGCTCAAAAAATCGAAACCCCAGCGGGGTGACACATTCAGGGCAAATGTTAACTTGCTTTCTCCGCCGGCTGCGGATTGATATCCGCCGGGGCCGCTTTGCCGCGATAGACAATCACCTTTGTCGGGCATTTATTCATCGCCGTCGCAACCGCCTCGGATGGGGCATACTTCTCATAATTCATTGTCGATAGATTATCCGAAACGGTAAATAAGTCCGTCTGTTTGGCGCAGATGCCGCAGCCGATGCAGCCGACCTTGCAGAATGAGCGGGTGTTTTTGCCGCTTTCCCGGCTGCTGCAGGCAACTGTCGCAATAGGATCGTGAGTAAATGGAACCATTTTAATCAGGAATCGCGGACAGGTCTTGCTGCACGCTCCGCAGCCGGTGCATTTTGCATAATCAACCGTTGTTAATCCGTCTATAATGTGCAATGCATCAAATTTACACGAGCGGACGCAGTCGCCGAACCCCAGGCATCCGAACGCGCACGCCTGCACCGGCGGCTGGGCATTGGCGGCGGTGCAGGCCGGAATGCCCTTATACTCGGCAAAGAATGTCTTATCCTCGCGATGTGCCCGGCAGTGAACAATCGGCCGCTGCGGTGCGCCCGAGCCGCTGATTTGCAGATTCAGCGCCGCGGCAATTTTAGCCATCGCATCGGCTCCGCCGGGCGAACACCTGCCCAGCAGTTCGGCATTCTCCGCCACGGCTTTGGCGTAGGCCATACATCCGGCAAAGCCGCAGGTTCCGCAGTCAATCTTGGGCAAAGCCGCGTAAATCGCCTGCACTTTGGGGTCTTCCTGCACGGACAACTTAATGCTTGCTATCAGCAGCACTACCGCAAATCCCGCCCCCAGCCCCAGCATCAATGCCGCCGCGGGCCAGAGGTCCTGAAATGTAATTGTCGCCGAAACCAGCGTTATCATATTATTTTCCATTTTCAATTTTCCATTTTCAATTTTTTGCCGCAGAGTTCACAGAGAAACACAGAGAATAATATTTTTACCATGAAGAGCATGAAGAACAGGAAGTTTTTTAATTAATTTTTCTTCATAATCTTCAGGGGCTTCATGGTGAATTTTTCAGCCCGTTGTTTTATTCCTGTATTCCTTGATTTTACCTTTTGCCATTTTCCTTTTTACTTTATTTTATCATTCCTGCAAAGCCCATAAACGCCAGCGTCAAGAGCCCCGCGGTAATCAGCGTAATTGGTGCCCCCTGCAGGCATTCCGGAATATCGGCCATATCCAGATTCTCGCGAATCCCGGCCATAATGCAGATGGCCATCGTAAACCCGATGCCCGCCCCGAAGCTGAGTACTACCGCCATCAGAAAATTCCGGATTTCCCACAGGTTCAAAAACAGGCACAATCCGAGAATCACGCAGTTGGTGGTAATCAAAGGCAGAAATATCCCGAAACTTTCATACAGCGGCGGGAAAAACTTCTTCAGGTACATCTCCACAAGCTGCACCGCCCCGGCAATCACCAGGATATAGCAGACATAGCGGGTAATTTCCAGATGATACGGAATCAAAAAGAGATTGTCGATCAGCCAGGTCATTGCCCCGGCCAGTGTGGTCACAAACGTTACCGCCAGCCCCATACCAAACGCCATATCGAGTCTGCCCGATACGCCCAGATAGGGGCATGTGCCGAGAAACTTAGTAAAGACGAAGTTGTTAATCAGGACAATCCCGACAAACCCCAGCAAAAGACTTACTGTAAAATCCATAATCGTATTCCTGTTTGAATTACGCTTTCTTCTTATTGAGTTGATTGACTGCGCCAAGTACCAATCCGAGGGTGACAAACGCACCGACCGGCATCACCATCGCCGTGCACGGGGTGAACCATCCGCCTTTATCAACCGGATTGAGAATCGTCAGGACGGCTGTTTCGGAAAACGTGATGCAGCCGGTAGCCAGTATCTCGCGAATCGCCGCCAAAAAGCACAGGACGATGGTAAACCCGATCCCCATCGCAAAACCGTCGACGGCGCTGACCAATATGCCATTTTTGGCCGCACACGCTTCAGCGCGGGCAATAATGATGCAGTTAACGATAATCAGCGGGATATACGCGCCGAGTTTTTGGCTCATTTCCGGCTGAAATGCCTTGAGGTACATATCCGCAATCGTTACAAATGCCGCTATTGTT
>JBHJNC010000130.1:0-2856 GCA_048497675.1 Gimesia maris | reverse complement strand
GTAATCCCTGCGGGGACGTCCCGTATCGGTGGTTCGGCGCAGAGGATTATCGGCGGATTGACTGAACGTATCTGACGGCTGGGATACGAGAGCAACAGTATTCTTTACCGCCTGGTCTGCCGGCAGGAGTTTATAGCTGCTGCTGATGTCATCCTCGCGATAATTCAGACTGATGGCAGCTTCACGAAAGGTAAAAAGTCCATTTAATGCAAGCTGGGCAACCGGCGCGGAATTACAGAAATACGCCGGACCGGTATTAATGGCCTTAGGCCCCAGCGAACCGCGAATTCCCAGCACCGTAAGAAAAACCATAAAGGATGGAATCAGGATCACTTCGGCAATAGACAGTGCGGGGGTTGCTGCACGCTGAATCCGGCCAACAATCAGGCGGATGAACCCCTTGTAAAACAATAGGGTCAGCAGACAAAATACAAAGGCGATAGTCAGAATCGGATAATCATTCCAGATAATTTTATAGACATAATCGGAATCCAGATAGACCATCGCTTTGTGGTTAAGACGTTCTCCGAATTGTTTGAAGAAGTAAAAATCCGCAATACAGGAAAAAACAACCAGTCCAAGAATCAGGGCGATTACGGCGGAAACGACTTTTTGAAAACGGGGTTTATCAAACAGCGGACCTGCAATTACAAGAACAATCAGGGGGCATGCGAGAGTAGCGGCCATAACGGTATCAAATCGCAGTCCGATGAGCATTGCACTGAAAATCTGCTGCAGTGAAGCGTCGGCAAAGAATTCCGGCAGCAGCAGACGGATGGCCAACCGTTCAAGCGAAAATATGAGCAGCAAAACCACAAAAAACAATAATGGCGACAGAATGCCTAAGTGATTGCATAATTTACGCATATAGTTTATCTACTGTTTCTCCAAATCTGAAGTTTACTTTGAATTCATCTACAATTCGCTTCACGTGCTGCACTCGCAGTCTAATCAAAACAAGGTCAAAAATCAATCCGATGCTTAGAAAGATAACGCACCATCAAACTGCTTAGCCCGAGAGAATAAATCCGTCAGTTTAAATTCACCCGCAGCAGGTCGGGACGTTTTTTCTGGAGCCATTCGGGCATGTCTTTGCGGGTCGCATTCTTCCATAAGCCTGCCCTGGCGGCTATTGCCTGATTCTGCAGATTCAGAAACGCATCATAACGGCTGTGGTCAAACGGCAAATACGCGTAGCCATACCCTTCGGCGATAATCCGCTCGTTGAGAATCGCCCCATCCGGCAGACGAATATACGCAAGTAATCGGCCGTATTTATCCCGCTGGTCAGCGGCATTGTCCAGCAGCACGGTAACAGTTTGTCCCTCGCAGGCCGATTTGGTAAATGCCGACGCTTCGGGGCCAAAGTACATTACGCCAATCCGTGGATGTTTGGTTTCAGGCGTATCGACACCGAGCAGGCGAACGCGAGTATCAGGGTGATTGCCGTCCGCGACAGCCAGGTCAATCGTATCGCCATCGACTGTATGGTCAACAAAGAACGATTTTTCGTGGTACTTTTTCCAGTCGTCTGAAGCAGCGAGACTGGAATTGATTGTCCGGCGAATGGGGTGGCCGGCCCAGCGGTCCAGCAGCGCAAGCGAGGGCAAAATAAAAAGGAAGAACAGCACGATATATGCGTTCTTCCTTTTTCGACTTATTGCGTAATGTCTTCGGCGTTTAGCCATAATCCAGAAGCCGGAAGTCAGAAGTCCGAATTCAGAATAACTCGACGACGGCTATTAGCTTCTTTTATCCGGGGTTTTGTCCAATTCAAACGCGTCGCAGACAGCTTCGTACGCCTTCAGGGCGTCTTTGAGTTCCACCAGGCAGCTGATGCGAATTTCGCTGGTGGTGATGGCTTCGATGTTGACCTTCAGGTCGGCCAAGGCCTTGAACATCTTGTTGGCAACGCCGTAATGCGACCGCATCCCAACGCCGACGATGGAGACTTCGGCGATATCTTCGCGGATAAAGACCGAATCACACTTGACCTGGCCGCGAATCTTATCGATGGTTTCTTTGGCGGTCAGCAGGTCGGATTTGCCGACGGTAAAGGAGATGTTGGCCTTCTCCGGGCTGACTTCGGTCTGAATGATGTCGTTGATGACCACTTTGTCGGCAGCGAGATACTCGAAGATTCGTGCTGCGTTGCCGGGCTTGTTGTCTACGCCGACCATCGTGATTTTTGCCAGTTCTTTTTGTACGGTTGCTCCGGAAACAAGAATACCTTCCATTTGGGGGACCTCGTGAGTAATTAATGTGCCTTCGTTATCGTTCATACTGCTGCGAACGTGAATGGTTACGTTGTACTTTTTGCCGAATTCGATCGAGCGGCTGTGCATGACACCCGCACCGAGACTGGCCAGTTCAAGAATCTCGTCATAGCTGATCTGCTTCATCTTGACGGCTTTTTTGTAAAGCCGGGGGTCGGCGGTATAAACGCCGTCCACATCGGTATAGATTTCACAGAAATCGGCGCCAAGAGCGGCAGCCAAAGCAACCGCGCTGGTATCGGAGCCGCCGCGGCCGAGGGTTGTGATGTTGCCTTCGGAATCTATGCCCTGAAAGCCGGCGACAAATACTATACATCCCTCGTCCAGTTTCTTCTTAATGATTGAGCCATCAATGCTCTGGATACGGGCCTTGGTATAGGAATCGTCGGTCATCATCCGGATTTGGGCGCCGGTAAAGCTGACAGCCTTATATCCAAACCCTTCGACGGCCATCGCCAGCAGCGAAACGGTCTGCTGTTCGCCGGTGCTCAATAACATATCCATCTCACGTTTTGGGGGATTTGGATTGACTTCCTTGGCATCGGCAATCAATTCGTCAGTCTGCTGACCACGAGCAGAA
>JBHJNC010000129.1:0-3084 GCA_048497675.1 Gimesia maris | reverse complement strand
TCCGATTCCGGGTACCCCGATGGGCGGCCAGCCGACATTGAGCCCGGCTGAAAGTCTGAGGATTATCGCCTTATACCGGTTTATTTTGCCGAAAACAAACTTAAAAGTCGCCGGCGGCCGCGTCCTGAACCTGCGCGATTTGCAAAGCTGGATTTTCTACGCTGGCTGTACCAGTATTATTAGCGGCAATTACCTGACCACCGCTGGCCGCGCGGTTGAAGATGATATGCGGATGCTTGCAGATTTGGGATTGCAGGCGGTTTAGATTATGCCGGCTGGGGAACGTTGCCGCAGGGCTGTTCGAGGTTATACTGACGGACTTTGGCGTAGAGGGTTGCGCGGGTGATGCCCAATAGCGAAGCGGCGCGGGTTTTTTGCCAGCCGGCTTCATCCAAAGCACGCCTAACTAGTTCTTTTTCCGCTTTTTCCAGCGAAAAATCGCGTAATCGCGGTGTATGACTGCTCTGTGTTGTTTCAGGTTCACGGGCCTCAAACGCCTCCGGCTCGAAAAACAGATGGTCAATGCCGATTCGTTCGCCGGTTTCCAGCAATATCGCCCGTTCAATCACATTCCGCAATTCCCGCACATTCCCCGGCCAGGGGTGCTTTAGCAGCATTTCCGCCGCCAATTTCGTTAACCCCTTGATTTTACCCTTCTTTTCCGGACAGATGGCCGACTGCTGAATAAAATACTGTGCCAGCAGGAGAATGTCCTCTTTACGGGCCTCCGACCGCAGCGGCGACAGCGTAATCGGGCAAACCGCCAGCCGGTAATACAAATCCTGCCGGAACTTGCCTTCTCGAACCGCACTCGATAGATTGCGGTTGCTGGTCGCTACAATCGTGGCTTTGCATTCAATATCCTGAATCCCGCCGACTTTGCGGAAAGTTCTTTCCTGAATTACCCGCAGCAGCTTGGCCTGTAAATCCAGCGGCATTTCGCTGATTTCATCCAGAAAGATGGTGCCGTCGGATGCGACTTCAAGCAATCCTGTTTTTTCGCGGTCGGCGCCTGTAAATGAGCCTTTGACATGCCCGAAAAGTTCGCTTTCCAGCAAATTTGCCGTTAGCGCTGCGCAATTCACCGCGACAAATTTCTTTTCTGTCCCATGCCGCAGCGTATGAACCGCCTGGGCTGCCAGTTCTTTGCCCGTCCCTGTTTCACCAATAATCAAAACAGGATTGCAGCAGCTTTGTGCCACCAGGCGAATCATCTTGAGTGTTTTGCTCATCGCCTGGCTGCGTCCGACAATCGAAATCGTCGATGGACAATCTTCAATGAAGAAAGCGTCGTTATCAGAGATAGTTTCAGAAATAGTTTCGGTCTGTCTGAAAATTTGGCCGAGTTTTTGTGTATCATCGGCATCAGGGATGTAGTGTGTTACGCCTAAAGCCAGATAATCAACCGGACTGCAATCGGAACATGCCCCGCCAATCACAATAACAGGGGTTTTCCAATTCCGGCGGCCAAGAGTCTCCATCACAATTCGAATCTGGGCGAACGTCATATCTGAGCCCAGTAATATTGCTTCAGGTTCAGCGCGATCAAGCAAATCGGGCAGGTCGTTCAATTCATCCACAGCGAAAAGCCGCTGTGCGAATTGTCTGGCCAGTTGCTGAATCTGTTGTTGTCTGGACACTACCAGAATCGACTCTATATCCATTGTTCTCTACTCGTAGGGGACTTAGTATTCCGTTACCGCATCTCCGGTAAAAACTAAGTCGGCAGAACCCCCTTAACGGCTTTAATTTTTTATCGGACAGTCCAATAAAAACTTAAGTTCTTTTTTACAAAAAAATTAATTATTGAACCATAATCTAAAAAAGAGCAGTTATCGGACCTCTTTCGGGCGTGAATGCTTCGGCAATTTTTTCCGCAGGCAGGGCGTTTTTTATCCAGCCGCTTTAGAATTATGCGCTGAATACGGTGGGGCGTGTCACTCTGAATATGTTGTAACTATATTTAATACAATTAGTTACGAATATTATAGATGAATGCTTGTGTCCACTTGGCACAATAATTGCAAATTCTCAGTTCGGCGTAGTACGCCTATCGTGAAATAAAGTCGTTTAATATGAGGTAAACAATGAGTACTTCGATTGCTTCGGCGGCATCACAAAAAATGGATTTTATGAATCTGTTGGTTGCCGAGCTGCAAAACCAAAATCCATTGGAGCCAATGGATAACAAACAGATGGCCACTCAGCTTGCGCAGTTCTCACAATTGGAACTGACCGAAGAAATGAACACCAATCTGAAGACCATCAATACGACCATGGGGACGATGAACACCAGTTTTCAGGGAGCGATGGCAATTGCCCAGTTGGACTATGCCAAGTCCTTTTTGGGCAGAACCGTCAGCTTTTATAATACTGATAATGCGGCTTTGGTCGAAGGCCAGGTCAAAAAATTGACATTTGAAAACAATAAGCCTGTTCTGACAGTGCAGTCTGGAAGCGGGCTATCGACAAAAGAATATAAAGTACAAGTCAGTCAAATTCAAGGTATTCACGCTTAATATATAAGGAGTTCTGCTATGGGTTCTGCATTGACAGCTGGCGTTTCGGGCTTGAAAGCATTCCAAACCATGTTGGATGTCGCAGGCAACAATCTGGCCAATATCAATACCACAGGGTTTAAGGGCAGTTCGGTAACTTTTGCCGAATTGTTGAGTCAGACGATGCGGCAGGCAAGCGGTCCTTCAGGATCTTTGGGAGGCGTTAACCCGCAGCAGATGGGAAGCGGTGTCAATGTCGCTGCGATCAATCGTGATATGAGCCAGGGCAACATTGTCAGCACTGGACAAGACCTCGATGTGGCGATTGATGGTTCGGGCTATTTTGTGCTGAACGACGGAAGACAAGATATCTACACGCGTATCGGTTCGTTTGCGGTGGATGCGAATAATACGCTGGTTGATCCCGCGACCGGTTATAAAGTTCAGCGTACTGGTTCGTATGGTGAAACCGAAGGCTTCCAGACCTCCGGTGACACCAATATCCATATTCCCTGGGATAGTTCAATGCCGGCCCGAGCGACCACCGAAGTGGTTATGAACGGCAATTTGCGTTCATCCGCAGAAA
>JBHJNC010000128.1:0-5450 GCA_048497675.1 Gimesia maris | reverse complement strand
TAAACTATAGTTATGCTATTTACTCTTCAGCGGCAAGCTGAAGAGGTGCTCTCGCTGCCAAAGTCCGAACCTGCCCAAACCGTGCCTGTTCTATTCTTTCGTGCAGATTCAGCGAAATTGTGACAACCGTTGCTTTCAGATGCTGTCAGGCTTAATTCCCGGCAGAGGCACAATCCCTTCCTGAGGCAGTTTCACTGTCCCTCGTTCAAAATCAAGCGGGCCGGGGCTCATTGAAAAATGGTACCACTTGGAGCCTGCGGATTCGTCCGTCAGCTCTTGATACCGCACCATCTGTCCGGTATAGGCACTGATACGGCCGAGAATTGCGCTGAATGTCGATTGGGCAACCGATTCAGCGTCATTGTGTCCCTGACCATTCAAAATACTCTGTATAAAGACAAGCTGTTCCTGTGCATACGGATTTTGCAGCCCCGAATATTCAGGAACAGAAATCGTCTTGGCAAATCCCTTTGCGCCAGGGCCTGTTGCCCACGTTGCCCCTTCTGTGCCGACGAAATACTCACCGTGGCGATCGTAGCAGCCGTCAATCTGCCGGCACATCCCATGGACATGAACGTCCTGCCCGTAATCAAAATCGACACTGAAAAAATCGTACTGATTGCCGGTTCTTCGTCGGGCACGGCCGCCGAATCCAATCGCTTTTTCCGGAGGTCTTCCGATAAACCAATTTACAACATCGATGTTGTGGATATGCTGTTCAACAATGTGGTCGCCGCTCATCTCCACAAAGTTTATCCAGTTTCGCACCATGTACTCTGCATCATTCCACTCCGGCTGACGTTCGAATCGCCGCTGAGTCTTCTGGCACCACCATATTCTGGCGGCCCGAATGTCGCCGATTGCACCTTGTCTTATCGCCTCGAAGGTTGTCAGATAAGGCGCTTCATAACGGCGCTGGGTGCCTGCCACAACAGTCAATTTCTTTTCTGCAGCAAGCTGTCCCGTTTCAAGAATGGAGCGGGCTCCGGGAGCGTCCACGGCCGCGGGTTTTTCCATAAAGACATGCTTGCCCGCTGCTACAGCGGCGGCAAAATGAACCGGACGGAATGCCGGGGGTGTTGCCAGCAATACCGCATCGATATCGGCAGCGACAATCTTTTTATAGCAATCTATCCCGCTAAAGCCGATATCCGGCGAAATTTTCAGTTTTTCGGCCGCATCCCGAATTCGTTCCGGCAGATAATCGCCGATTGCAGCGATCTTCAGGTTAATCCCCAAATGCGTCGCCGCGTCTTGGATATCCTGCAAGGCGCTGGTGCCGCGAACGCCGCAGCCGATCAGGGCGACTTTCAGTTCTTCTTTGCCGGCGACAAAAAAAGATTCCGAGCCCGGAATCTTTTTTTCTGTTTTCGCATTGGTATCCAAACGTTACACTCCGTTTTTGTTTTTTTAACGTCTAAGCCGAATCCCGGATGCCAAATCGTAAAATCGGCTGTTTTGGATTGAGGTCTTGTGCCAAAACAGCCGATTTGAATCACGATATCCGGTTAAAACACGCTTATGCCTTAGGGCGCACCGGCTGGGGCTCAAGGTCGGTTAGGTCTGCAATTTTAATCGGGCGTTTTTCGTCGATGCTCTTACGGGCGGCAATCCCTATCAGAACTGACATTGCGCCGTCGCGGCTTCCCGCCGCATGGGCCAGCGGGTCGGGTGCAGTGGTGTCGCCGAAAATGCGTTCATGAAGCAGACGGTCGCCGCCGCCATGACCTGTGCGGAATCGCGGCACCAGGATTTCCTCGTGCTTTTTGAAGTTCATTGCACGAATAATCTGGTTGTATTTCGAGACGTCTTTTTCAAGTTCCTGGCTCATCTGCAAAGCGTGCAGCTGTTCTTGATCAACTTCCACTTTGTCATGCCACGGAATATCTTCCCAGGACTCAAGCCGGCCTTTTATCCCATTAAACGCGATACTCCACCCCTCAAATGGAGAATACGTTGTCAAGGAATACGTAACCTGGACATTATTGGCATATTTAATCAGAACCCCCATCTTGTCGAAAATGTCGATGTCGCTGCGGAACACGCAGCCGTCCCGCAGATAACCGTCATACTTTTCATTGGCGATATACATCTTCTGCATCTCCGCATCGCCGGAAATATCACAATAGAATTGACATTTTTCGCGGTGCGGACAGCCGCGGCAATGGGTATGACGGAAGGCATTGTTTTTGCCGTAATGATCCAGGCCTCCGTATGCGTGAACCTCAACCGGATCTGAATCAATCAGCCAGTTCAGCAAGTCAAAATGATGTGTTGCCTTATGACACAGCAGGCTGCCGCTGAATTTGCGATAGGCATGCCAGCGGCGAAAATAATCCGCCCCGTGCGAGGTATTCAGATACCAGTGAAAATCGACCGAGGTAATCTTGCCGACTTGTTCTTCCTTAAGCATCTCTTTAATCTTGGTGAAGGTTCCAATATACCGATAATTAAAGCCGACAATCAATTTGCCTTTGGACTTCCTTTCAGCGTTCAGAATCGCCTGGCATTTCTTTTCATCGGTGGTCATGGGTTTTTCTGTAATGACGTCAGCGCCGAATTTTAAACCCTTGATGATATATTCATGGTGCAGCGCATCGGGGGTGGTAACAATAATCGTATCGGGTTTGACCTCGGTCAGCAGTTTGTCGAAATCTGTAGAAGTTGGACACGAAACCCCCAATTTTTCTTTAGCGTATGCGACACGCCCGGGGTTGGAATCGCACAAGCCGACGAATTCCAGTTTATCATCGTAATTTTGCCGTAAGGTTGCGCCCCAGAATCCAGACCCTCGGCTGCCGGTGCCGACCAGCACAACCCTTCTCTTCTTGGTCCCCAGATCCGCAGCAAAAGCCGAAGGGCCCAGCATCAATCCGCCCATAATTGCCGAACCGCTATAAGCCAAAAAATCCCGTCGTTTCATAGATTACCTCACAAAAAAATGATATGGATATGGTTTTAGATGGTCTAAATTATAGGTAAAATGTAACGAATAGCAAATTCTTTATGCTCAAAAAATGAGTGAATCTGGCATTTTCTGGCTTCGTTTTTGTGTCGGAAATTCACAATAAATACAATTTACAACTTCCCCTGGGTGCAGAAGAAAGGAACAAAAATTGCCCCCCCCAAAAAAATCGCATAAATCATCAGCTTATTGACCTCAAAAAAGTTAAAAAATATACACTTTGTGATTACGTGAAATATTTGTTGAAAGGATTAAGTCTTTGCGACAAAAAAAGAAAGTGGCGCTTATGCCTGCCGCAGTTCTTTGCTGATTCGCACACTGCACCATTCCTTGCCGCACATCGTGCAGTAATCCTGGTCGTGGCCGCCCTCGCCCAGACTGCTTTTCCGGCAGGCTTCTTCATACATATTTTTCGCTGTCACCGGATCAATTGACAGTTCCAGATGTTTTTTCCAGTCCAGATTCGCGCGAGCGGTACTCAGCTCTTTATCCCGCTGGGCCGCATTGCCGAACCCGCGAGCGACATCGCCCGCATGGGCGGCAATTTTCGATGCCACAACACCTTCACGCACATCCTCGGCATCCGGCAAACCCAGATGCTCGCGCGGCGTAACATAGCACAGGAACGATGCACCCCAGTACGCCGCCGCGGTGCCGCCGATGGCGCTGGTGATATGGTCATAACCCGGTGCAATATCCGTCACCAGCGGACCAAGCACATAGAACGGGGCGTTATGGCACAGCTTCTGCTGGATTTCCATATTGTACTGAATCTGATTAAACGGTACATGGCCCGGCCCTTCAACCATCACCTGCAAGCCTTTATCCCACGCCCGCTGCGTTAGTTCGCCGAGGGTCTTCAGTTCCGCAAGCTGGGCCGCATCGGTGGCATCCGCTCCGCATCCCGGCCGCAAACCATCGCCCAGCGAAAAGCAGACATCGTATTCTTTCATAATTGCACAGATATCATCAAACAGCTCATACATCGGATTCTGCTTATTATGATACGTCATCCAGCGGGCCATCAAGGCGCCGCCCCGGCTGACGATACCCATCGTTCGCGTTTTTGTCAGCGGCAGATGCTCTTTCAGCAATCCGGCGTGAATGGTGAAAAAGTCCACGCCTTGCCGTGCCTGTTTTTCAACGATTTTCAGAATGGTTTTATGATCGATATCTTCGACGGACCGGCCGACAATCACTTCATACACCGGCACGGTACCAAACGGGGCAGGGCAGTCTCGCAGCAGTCTCTGGCGGATAGCGTCCAGCCCTTCCAGTGAACTGCCGGTACTTAAATCCATAATCGCATCGGCGCCGGCTTCCAGCGCAACACGCATTTTTTCAATCTCATCGTCCAGCGACGACCGCAGCGAACTAAGCCCGATATTGGCATTGATCTTGGTAGATACCGCACGCCCAATCGCGCAGGGCTTTAGACCGTGCTGCAAATGGATTGTATTGGCCGGAATCACCAATCGGCCCGCCGCCAATTCACTTCGCAGCATTTCTGCGTCTGCGTTTTCGTTTTTCGCCGTCTGCTTGACCAGCTCGGTTATTTTGCCTTGTCTTGCCAATTCTAATTGTGTTGCCATCGTTATACTCCAATAAAAAAAGGAACCGCACCCGAAAAACGGAAGCGGTTCCCTAAACTGCAGAAACAAATTACGCTTCCCTACGCAGGTACACCTTAAGGCTTCCTGATCAGGTTCAAAGGGTCTATCTCAGATCTGGCTCCATGCGGTTACCACGCACACTGCCAGACCACCCCTGAGCGAATGGTTATTATATGTCTTTACGCCCACTTCGTCAAAAGGTTTATCGAAAAGGGGTATTTCGACATTGTCAGTCGTGTTCTATATAAAAACAACCCCGTTTTTTATTGAATAAATAGCCCCTCAAAGGGGAAAAATACCGAAACCCAAAAAAAGTTGTGAAATCCGGAACAGACTGTCGTAAAATATGAAAAAGTGTATTTTTTATGAAATCCAGAAAGGAAGGTGGATTATGTGTCAAAGTTGTGGATGCAGTCCGTGCAAGAAATGCGGCAAACCCATCAAGGACGGCAAGTGTAGCCGCTGAATAGGACATGTCAGATGAAACAATGAACTATGCGGTGCATATATTACAAGGTTTTTTCGCTAAGGAGATATGGAACATGAGGACATTTGTGTTGGAGGTAATTGGGCTTTGTCTGTTTAATGCAATGGCATTCGGCGGCGTTTACGGCGGGGGCCGCGGGACCGTGGAAGACCCTTGGCAGATATGGGGCATTGGTCACTTCAATGAGCTGGCTCAAACCCCCGAGGATTATAACAAACAGTTCATTCTGATGACGGATCTTGATTTGAATGGAATCACCTATGAACAGGCGGTTATTGCGCCGGACAGGGACCCTGAAACCTGGGGGCATCAGGGAGCCCAATTCAAAGGCACATTTGACGGAAATGGATTTACCATTCACAATTTGACCATTAATAATCCTTCC
>JBHJNC010000127.1:0-4309 GCA_048497675.1 Gimesia maris | reverse complement strand
GGATTTTGGCGGCAGTGCTGTTTTGATTAGGGCGGGCGGTTCCGGCAACCCAGGGCGGAGGGCTTGTGAATTTAACCATTTGCCCAAAAAAGAGTTGATTCCGATTTTATTTGTGTTATGCTGTAAGGTCTATTGAACGCGGGATAGAGCAGTCTGGTAGCTCGTCGGGCTCATAACCCGGAGGTCGTTGGTTCGAATCCAGCTCCCGCCAATGCATTGCAAATAAAGGACTTGCGTTAATTTCGCGAGTCCTTTTTTTATGCCTTTTTGGGCCGTTTGTACATTACTTTGTACATTACCGCCGTGAGCAATTAGGGCAGGGGGAGTATCCGTTTAATGAAATCATCGGAAAAGTAGTTGTTATCGGACGATATTATTCTTCGTGTAATTTCAATAATATTTCTAAACGGTTTAAAAATTCGCTGGTATTTTGTAAAAGTCAGGAGTAAGTAAAGTCTGCACTTAATGTGTTCACTTTTTGGGGTGGAAATTGGCCTGCAGAACCGTTACAATCCGATGATAATTTCTTACGCCGGGCGATTCGAGATATATGGATATCGCAAAAAATCGTTAACAGAATTCTATAGGAGATAGAAGATGAGCAGAAGTCGATCCTTAGTATGTTTTATTGTTTTCGGTATTGTACTGCAAAGCGTTTCGTGGGCGATGGCATCCAAATCAGGGGTAAAGGATATGGAAAATCGTCTTAATTCTGTTTCTTCTGCAGATTTGTCGTTGGCGGTCAATGTGCGGGACTTTGGGGCGAAAGCGGATGGGGTAAGTGATGATACGGCGGCCATTCAAAAAGCCCTGAACCATGCACAACAGCATGGGCCGGTTTGTTTTCTGCCAGCGGGACATTACCGCATTAACGGGTCATTGGCCATTCCAAAAGGAGTGACTCTCAGCGGGGCCGATGGAGGTGTTGCCCATCCGAAATCGCCCTATGGGACGGTGCTGCTGATATATGGCGGCAAAGGCAATGAAAATGGGGAGCCTGCGATTATCCTGGATTGGTCTTCCACTATTACCCGCGTAACGATTCATTATCCCGAGCAGCTCCCGCCGCCCAATGTCGTGGCGTATCCGTGGACGATACAGGGGCGCGGTCAACTGTGCCAGGTGGTTGATGTGACTATGACCAACCCCTATAAGGCCATTGACTTTGGTACGTATAAGAACGAACTGCATATGATTCGGAATGTGTTTGCCTGTCCGCTGAAAATCGGGGTGTATATTGATCAGTGCTATGACGTTGGGCGTGTGGAGAATGTGCATTTTAACCCGAATTTCTGGAAGCGCATGCAGCTGCAGCCCAAATTCCCCACCGGCGGCAAGACGGATGAAGACGAGATTGAAATGTATCAAAACAATCTGCTGTCTTCCTATCTGGAAAAGAATTTCATCGGGTTTAAGATTGGAAAGACAGATTGGGAATATATGACCAACTGTTTTGTTATCTTTGCAAAGGCGGGATTTGAATTTGATGATTACGGGAATGGAACGGGCAATGCGCTGGTAACGCAGTCGGGTTCGGATGTTGGGCCGTTAGCGGTGCAGATCAATAAGAGTCAGCCGCATGCAGGGATTGAGTTTGTGAATTGCCAATTCATGGCGACGATCAAGATCGGCAAAGAAAACAAAGGCGCAATTAAAATAAGCAACAGCGGATTTTGGCCAATTTCGAGCACGCAGGAGCAGATTATCAAAGACGGACCTGGTTCGCTGATTTTGAGTGCGTGTCATTTTGCCGACTGGGATATGACCAAAGAAGGCAAGCCATGTATTTATGTCAAGGGCGGACGCATAGCGATTAATGGGTGTGACTTTGAAGCTGAAAAAACGGCGATTCTGTTCGATCAGGGCGTCGCTGCCGGCACGGTTGTCGGGAATATGTTCCGCGGGGCTGAACGCATGCTCAATAAGAGCGATAAAAAGATTGAAGCCGGGTTTAATACCGAGCAATAATTCATTCAATTATATATCGGATTGCGTCATTTTTTGGAAATACATCCCCTTGGGGGAGAACTGACGCAATAGGCCATTGGCATTCTCATTGGTGCCGCGTTCCCAGCTATGGTACGGATGGGCAAAATAACTCGTATAGCCCATCCTTGCTTCAGTTCCTTAAGTCGGCGGAACTTCTGCAGCAGCATTGTTGCTGTATTTTAATTCAAATCTCCCTGAGCGTTCAGCTTTCCGGCGGCCTTGAGCCTGTCCAGTTCGGCTCTGACCTGATGCATCTTTTTCTCCGATATCGGAGTGGCTAACATAATGAAAAACGCAACCACTGCCGTTATTCCTGGTACAATCATATACAGATAGCGCATCGACGTGACAATATTGTCGGGCTGAAACCGGTAAATCGCCGAAGAACTGTATCCCGACCAATTCAGCATAAATCCGCTAAGAATCAGCGTGCCGGCTGATCCGGCCTTGAATATCCAGGCATACATCGCGCCAAACATCCCTTCCCGACGACGGCCGGTTCTTAACTCATCAATATCACAGATGTCAGCGATGATTGACCCCCCCAGCATAAAGATACAGGAAAGTCCAAATCCGATAAAACTCAGGCAGATAACCTGTAAATAAGGCACCTTGGGTGTATAGAGTGTCCAGCTGGAACTAAAGCCAATACCCACCAGAATCAAGCCGGTCATAAAAGTTCTTTTTTTGCCGATTCGGGCCGAGACCCAGGTAACAATCGGAATCGCCAGAATCAGTGAGGCCTGAAAAACCAGATTGCACCAGAAATTAAATGAGGCTACAGCATCTTTGCTGAGGTAATAGGAGGTTGTCTTCATAATATTGTCGAGCTGTTCATTTGGAATATCCGCAACGGCATCCGTAAGACCTTCGGCGGGCAGTTGTGCCAAGCGATGGATGATTGCCTCGGCCTGAGCAATGAAATCTTTTATCTCTGCAGCGGCATGGCCGATATCCTGGGAACAAGCCGAGTCGACCTCAACGGCAAAAGAAGCAACGGAAGGGCGGTTGAAGAATCTTCTGATATCATAAAAATAGTAATTTTTCTTTAGATTTTTAATCACAAGAGCGCTGAGTGTTTTAGACAGGTTGTCTTCGGATAAATCGTTCTTGACCCAATTCAAATCCTGAGGCGCGATGTCAAATTGACTTGCTTCAAAACCGGTTAGATTCATTTTTTCTGAGACGATTTCTATTTTTTCCAATGCCAGCCTTGCAACCACCTGACCGATTCTCTGGCTTGACACCGCATCGAGTATTTTTTCCTGACCGTGAGATTGAATTACATTCTGGAGTTTTCCAACATCATCAATCCAGACACTTTTATTTGTCTCTCCAAAGACATAATTGATGTTAATATACATCGCGAAAGGATTGACCAGGAAGATACCCAAAAACAGCAGTAAAATGACCACACTGAGCTTAATAAACGGTCCATTTTTAAGGGTTTCAAACAACGAATCCCTGAACGTTATTTTTTGTTGCTTCTGAACACCGGCATTTTCCCGGCAAAAGATTGCCGGAATAATCGCGGAGATTAAAATGGTTACGCCAAAAAGAATCCCTACAACACGAACCCCTTCAATCTCATTGCTGCCGAAGACCATGGACAGTTTCCACATAGCGCCCAGCAGGATACCGCATATAGAAGAGACAAAATGACCATATGCCTGTACACGAGTACGCTCGTTGTAGTCCTCCGTCAGCTCCAGCCCCATTGCCCCCCACGGGATTGTGAAAACTGCAAATGAGAAATAATATAGAACTGAAATGACTAAAAAATAAAATGCTAATCCGCCCGTGCCTATAAAAATCGGCGGCATCCACATCAGCATAAAAAATAACGCTGATAAAATCGCGCCGATAAAAATAAAAGGACGGCGTCTGCCGAATCGGCTTCGTGTGTTATCTGAAATATGTCCTATAATCGGATCGGTGAATGCATCGACCAAACGCGAAAATCCCATCGCAAACCCAAGAATAACAGGATCGAGCCCTAATGCAACCTGATAAATCGGCATGGCCAGATAGTTATGCGCATTGGCCATAATGTTGTTGGCCCCGGAGCCAATACCCCAAAAACTCTTTTGCCAGAAAGATAATTTTTTGGATTCGCATGGGGCCGCTGTCGGTGTGTTTTCTGACATTGTCAATCTCCGCAAAGAAACTGTGTTTCTAACTGTTTTCGGGGCTATATGAATACCTGTTGCTATATAGTGCGATATATTGGTTGAATCTGTTTCTATTGTCAAGACAAAAAAGAGGATTTGTCGCCTACAGGTCATTCGCAGAGATAGAGGCAATCGGGTTGCTGAGGGCC
>JBHJNC010000126.1:0-8863 GCA_048497675.1 Gimesia maris | reverse complement strand
AATAATAAGCCGTTTTTAGCTAAAAAAAGGATGAGTTATGGATTCAAAACACCGTCACGAACTGATGCAAAATGAATTGGCTGATTGGATTGGAAAACTGCCTGAGATGATAACAACATACCGCAACCAGATCATCGGTGTAGTATTGGTTATCGTGGGGTTAATCAGCTGGCCTCTCTTGAATAAATGGCGGGCCCAGTCCGACTTTGCCGCCGAGTCACAAACCACAGATTCGATTACGGCGGTTGAATTAGCCAAATACAGTACGGTTAGCAGTTATGGCCAGTCCGATCCAAATGTAACGACAACCAGTTCGCTGCTGGTTGCTGCAAATACCCTGGCCGACGAAGCTAAGACCGCACCGGATAATGACTTAGCCGCATTGGCACTGATTAAGCGAGGACAGGCTTTGCGGACAGACCTGCATCTGAAAAAAGAAATAATTCCGCAGGATATCGTCAATGAACAAATCAAAAAAGCTCAAGAAGCTTACCAGGAAGCCTTAAATAAAGCACAATTGCCTTCCATTCGAGCGATGGCGCAGCTTGGTCTTGGTTTATGCTCAGAAGAGCTGGGGCAGCTTGAACAAGCCAAAGGTTTCTATCAGAAAATCGCCGATGACAAAGCAAATGCCGGAACTCCGTTTATCGCAATAGCACAGGGCCGGATTGACAATATGGACGACAACAACATGAAATACACGTTTGTCGAAGCGCCGGCACCGGTAATAACAGCACCTCAAGCTCCCGAAATGCCCGCAGTCGAACAACCCGCTCCTAAGGAGCCGAACACCCAGACAAAGTAATTATTTAGAATGTCCAAAAAATCACAAAAAAAAGACCTTCCCGGGTTTAGCGAAGACAATCTGCCTCCAGAAGACGATGGCGAGGTACTCAACACTTCACCGGAATTGGATGCTGAGAGCGAAGAAAGCACAGAAGGGGTGGATTCTGAGGAGCTTGCGGGTGAGCAACTTTGTTTTCGTGTTGGACAAAATCTAAAGTTCCGCCGTCTGGACCAATATCTAACTGGCCGATTCAGTAATTTCAGCAGGACTAAATTACAGCAATTAATCAAAGAGCAGGGTGTTAATATCAATGGCAGGCCTGCCAAGCCCAGCTATAAACTTTGCCCGGGCGATAAGGTTGATTTGATTTTACCCCCCAGAGAGTTGCGGGAACTGATTCCGGAAAATATCCCGCTGGATATTCTCTATGAAGACGAGGATGTCATTGTCATCAATAAACAAGCGGACTTAATTGTCCATCCTGCAAGAGGTTATAAAAACGGTACTCTGGTTAACGCGCTGGTTTATCACTTCAAAAATAACTTATCGGCTGGGTTTGAGGACTACCGCCCGGGAATCGTCCACAGGCTTGACCGCTATACGACAGGCGTCATTATTGTCGCAAAAAATGATACGGCTCATTGGAAACTGTCACGCCAATTCGCGGAAAGAACCAATAAAAAGACTTATGTCGCAATTGCTCATGGCTGCCCTGAACTGGATGGGGATTGTATCGATGTGCCGCTGGGTGTTCACCCTGTCATTCGGGAGCGGTATTCCATCCGGCCGGATATTGGTAAAGAAGCTATCACATTTTACCATGTGCTTGAGCGTTTTCGCGGTTACTCTTTAATAGAATTAGACTTAAAGACAGGCCGAACACACCAGATCCGGGTCCATTTATCGTACATCAAACACCCGATAGTCGCTGATGATATGTACGGCGGCAAGATTGTTTACCCCTGGCAGATAGAAAACCGTGAAGCGGCCGCCGAAGAACCGCTGCTGGCCCGATGTGCGCTTCACGCCTGGAAACTGGAAATAGACCATCCATCCAATGGTAAAAGGATGACGTTTACCGCTCCGCTGCCTGAGGATATGCAAAATCTCTTGGACGCCTTACGCAAGCACCGCGCGTTGAGCTAAATAAGATACGTAGTATTACTATTAATAACCGGTGTCGGGCTGTGATTTACTCTGTGGATAACCTGTGAAATAATCTGTTACGGCTGTTGGCTTTACTGTTATAAAAACCTGTTTTTCAGTATTGATAACAAAGGATTTTATAGACACAACAGATAATCCAACATCTTTTCCACACGATAATGATTCTTTAAACTGTATATAACTTATTCTACTTGCGTATGTTATATGTTTGTCCGTCCAGTTACTTCACAATTTCACCGACTATATTACAACGAATAATAAATAGAGTTTTTATATCTTATATTAATTTATATAACGCCTTTGTTGTACACAACCAAAGACCGTCGATTCGTGGAAAAATCTTCACCGAATCTACTTTTCAAAACACCTAAAATCGGTTAAATTAGGGGCTTAGAAAAATATGAAAATATAGATTTAAAGAGATAGCTAATGGAGGCTGTTTTATGAAAGTAAGGTTTAATCGTACCGCTTTGCAGGATGCTCTGTCGATGGTTACATCGATTATTCCAAGCCGAACGCCGAAGCCGATTTTGCAATGTGTCCGAATTGTTGCCGAGAAAGATGTGGTTCATCTGAGCGGTACGGATTTGGAAGCCGGCATTACTTATATGATTTCACAGGTCGAGGTTGATAAGACCGGTCAGGCGGTAGTTCCCGCAGATAAATTTACCTCTATCGTGCGCGAAAGCTTTGATGAAGTGATTGAAATTGAAACCGATGAGAATGCAGCGCACATTAAATGTTCCGACAGCTTCTTTACCATTTATACTCAGGATCCGGCGCAGTATCCGGAAATGCCGGCATTTGACGGCAAGGCGGATTTGGAGGTCGGCCTGGACCGTCTTCAGGAAGCAATCCTGCAAACTGTTTTTGCCGCGGCCAAGGAAAGCACGCGTTATGCGCTCAATGGAATTTTATGGGAAGTGCAGGGCAAAAAACTGTCTTTGGTTGCAACCGATGGACGTCGGTTAGCCAAGAGCACCGTATCGCTGGATAAAACACCAAAAGAGCCGCAGGGCCGTATCATTGCACCATGCAAGACTATGGCGCTATTGGAAAAAATTCCGGCCCGCGATAAAGCGATGGTTTCGATACAATTTTCCGATAATCACATTATGATTTCCTGTGATCCGGTTGTCATCAGTTCAAATTTAGTGGAAGGCAACTTCCCGAAATATGAAGATATTATCCCGCGTGATTATGAAAAGAAGATGACGCTGCCCAAAGATGCGTTCCTCAGTGCGGTACGTCGTGCGGCGCTGTTATCCAGCGAAGACAGCAAAGGCATCAAGATTTCACTGAAGAAAAATAATATGGTTATTACCAGCCGCGCTCCGGAAACCGGCGATGCGCAGATTGATCTGGCGGTTGAGTATGACCAGGACCCGATTGAGATAGGTTTCAATCCTCAGTATCTGGTAGATGCGCTTCGCATTATCAAAAGCGGCGATCTGGAAATGCATTTGGGTCAGTCGGATCGCCCGGGACTATTCAAAGTCGGCGCAGGCTTTATTTATATCGTAATGCCGGTAAACTTATAAAACACGATACGGGTTGACGGTGAGCAAAGAAAGTCGAGCCCAGGAAGAACAGCGGCTTATCTCTGCGACACAATGGCAGAAAAAGCCGCCAAAGCCCCTTGAGACGATTCGCTCCGAGGTGAGCGTTTATCTGGAACAGTGCTCAAAAATAACGGCAAAAACCGAGCCGGTTGTCGCAGCGTTTAATGAGCTGCTTGGTCCCCTGACGCGGATATATAAGCCGGACCGTTTTGAACGCGGCATATTGTATGTGTTTTCACCGGCAGGGCCTTATCTGCACCAGATGAAAACCATGGAACATGAAATTATAGCAAAGCTGAACACGATCTGCCCGAAAGCAAAGATTCGGGCGATACGCTGTAATGTAAACAAACATTAAAAACAGAAACTGAAAAAAATGACAGATCAGAATTCTTCGGCGCATACTTATGACGCCAGCAGTATTAAAATTTTAGAAGGTCTTGAAGCAGTTCGCAAACGGCCGGATATGTATATCGGCAACCGCCAGGAAGGCGGTCTGCACCATATGGTCTATGAAGTGCTGGATAACGCGATCGATGAAGCTCTTGCCGGACGCTGCGACCGTATTACCGTACACATTCATGTTGACGGCAGCTGTTCGGTGGAAGATAACGGCGTCGGCATCCCGACCGAAATGCACACCGAAGCCAAGAAAAGCGCCCTTGAAGTTGTGTTGACCACCCTGCACGCCGGCGGCAAATTTGATAACAATGCCTATAAAGTTTCCGGCGGACTTCACGGCGTCGGCGTCAGCGCGGTTAATGCGCTTAGCGAATGGCTGATTGCGGATGTCTGGCGCAACGGCAAACAGTTCGTCTTTGAATGCCGCAAAGGCATACCGACCGCACCGGTTAAGGAAGTAGGACCTACCACCAAGCGCGGTACCAAGGTTACATTCCTGCCCGACGATACGATTTTTGAAACAGTCGAATTCAAATACGATATTCTCGAAAAGCGCATCCGTGAGCTGGCTTATTTAAATGCGGGCGTGCACATCACCTTTATTGACGACCGCGTGCAGAAAAAGGAAGTGTATCATTATGAAACGGGCGTGAAGGCATTTGCTGAATATCTCAATGAAGGCAAAACCGCGCTGTGCGAGGTGATGTGCTTTAAGAAAGAAGATCCTGATACGGGTCTGGCCTGTGAAGTCGCGATGGTTTATAACGACAGCTATAACGAAATCGCACTGGCGTTTGCCAACAATATCCGCAATATCGACGGCGGTACACATTTGTCCGGTTTCCGTTCGGCGCTGACGCGAACAATGAATGCCTATGCCAAAAGCGCCAATATGATTAAAGAAGGGATGGCTCCCGGCGGCGAGGATTTACGCGAAGGTCTGGCGGCGATTATTTCTGTCAAGGTCCGCGAGCCGCATTTCGAGGCCCAAACGAAGGTTCGATCGTCCAACCCGGAAGTCGGCAGTTTTGTTGAAACGATGATTAACGAGCAGCTTGGAACCTACCTGGAAGAAAACCCGGGCACCGCCAAAAAGCTGCTGACCAAAGCGATTCAGGCCGCCGCGGCCCGTGAAGCCGCACGTAAGGCACGTGAACTGACACGCCGTAAAGGCGCCTTAAGCGGAGCGAATCTGCCGGGCAAGCTGTGGGATTGTGCCAGCAAAGATACCGTCAATACAGAAATTTATATCGTTGAGGGCGATTCGGCGGGCGGCTCAGCCAAGGGCGGACGCGACCGTAATACTCAGGCGATATTGCCGCTGAAAGGTAAAATTCTGAATGTCGAAAAAGCCCGCATTGAAAAGATGCTCGGACACGAAGAAATCCGCACCATCATCAGTGCGTTGGGCGCCGGCATCGGAACCGACGACTTTAATCTTGAAAAATGCCGCTACGGAAAAGTCATCCTGATGACCGACGCCGATGTGGACGGCGCTCACATCCGGACATTGCTGCTGACATTCTTTTTCCGTCAGATGCCGCTGTTGATTGAGAACGAGCGCATCTTCATTGCTCAGCCGCCGCTGTATGAAATTCAAACCAAAGGCCAGCGGCATTCAGAGTATGTGCTCAATGAAAACCAGATGCGCAAGCGGATGGAAAACAACGGCCTTGAAAATACGATTTTAGCCGTATCCCGGCCCCATACGACTCCGCAGAATATCGAGCGGGCCAAATTGGCCCTGCTGGTCAAGATCTTGAACGATGCCGAGCGCAGTATTAATGTTCTGGAACGCCGCGGAATTGTCTTTAAGAAATTTATTGCAGATTTCTTCGATGGCCAGAATTTGCCGACGTTTATGATCCGCTTTGAAGGCCAAAATGAATTTTTCTATGACAAGTCCAATTTTGACCAGCGGATTGTCGAGTTAAAAGCTCAACTCGGCGAACAGAGCGGCAGCGAAGAAACCTATTTTGCCGAAGAACTGCATGAAGTGGTGCGCCTCAATGAGATTAACGCCAAATTGCAGCAGGATTATAATCTGGATATGCGGGATTATCTGCCGCTGCCGGCTCAGAATCTGATGGATGAGGACTTCGGCAGCCGGTTTGAGCTGCGGAATGGGTCGGATGTCTACCGCATTCACACGCTCGATCAGATTGGTCACGGGATTCGGCAGATTGGCGCTCGCGATGTGGAAATCAAGCGGTTTAAAGGTCTTGGCGAAATGAACAGCGATCAGCTTTGGGAAACAACGATGAATCCCGCCGGACGCACCCTGCTGAAGGTAACGATGGAAGACGCCGGACAGGCCGACCGTATGTTCACGATTCTGATGGGCGAAGACGTCGAAAAACGCCGCAATTTCATTCAGGAACATGCTCTGGAAGTACAAAATCTGGATATCTAAAACCTTGTTATCAAATAAATCTTTTCACAACGTGTTGTTCTCAAAAGTGGAAAATCAAGGAAGGACCTACATAAAAAATCTTAGGAAAGGACCTGTTGTCATGCTGAAACGGAAAGCGCTGAGTAACGCCGGAATAGGTTTATTTCTGGCCTTTTTTTCTACATGTATTGCGGTAGATGTTCCGATCGAACAAAAAGGGATTGTCCGCATCGATATATGTAAAGAGAATATCTTTCGAATTCGCTTGTCGCAAAACGGGCAATTTCCGCTCAGTTCGATGGAACGATACGGAATCCTTCATACAGAAACGTCCGACTCGAATCAGTATAACGTGAGCGAGAGCAGTGTTCGAGTTGAAACAGCCACGGCGTGTTTATCGCTGGATAAACGAACCGGTCAGCTGTCGCTTATGGATAAAGCCGGGCGGCCTTTAATTTCAAAAATCCAGCTGTTTGATCAAACAGAGGATCAAAATGCTGAACGGATAAAATGGCTCATTGGGCATTTCCGGGCCTATGATAATCAGCCGGAAAGCGAGACTCTTTGTCTGACGGGTTATAAAGGCCAAAGCGCTATTTTGGGCGAACCGGAAAGCTCCGGCAAACAAACTCCCTCGGATCATCACGCGGACAAGACCGTATCTTTGAATCCTTTTGGGGCGGCATTTACCATCCGTGAAAATGAAAAGTTTTATGGTCTTGGGGCCGCTTCCTCAGAACGAATTCAGCATCGCGGATATGCCTATCGCAACTGGGCTGAATATAAAGGTCAGAATGGGTATGATAAATCATTTGCGAAATTCGAACAGACGGAAGGTCCTTGTCCTTTTTTGATGAGTACCGGCGGATGGGGCGTCTTTGTCAATACACCAGCCCTGAACTATTTCGACGTAGCTTCACGCAAATCCGATGAGGTATTCTTCTGGGGACCGCAGGGTGAACTCGATTTCTTTCTTTTTGTGGCCGAATCAATGCCCGACATTATCGATCAATATACCCAAATTACGGGCCGTCCCCGCCTGCTGCCGATCTGGGGGTATGGTTTGAGTTATGTAGGCAATATCGTACAGAATCAACATGAATCATTATACGATGCGCTGCAGTTTCGTGAGCGTGATATCCCGTGTGATATATTCGGATTAGAGCCTCAGTGGATGAAAAAGTTTTATGATTTCTCCCACCAAAAAGAATGGGACAACTATGGCCGTTTTTACATGCCGGAATGGCTTCCCAGGGAGGCGAGCATGATTGGCGCTATGGAACGCATGGGACTGAAATTATCTCTTTGGCTATGCGTGGATGACGACCTTACGGTTGAAGAAGAACGCCAGCTTGCCAAAAAAGAAGGTACGCTGGAGCAGTTCCCCGCGGATGCTCCGGAAGGCTGGTTCGAGCATCTTAAAAAATTTGTCGATCAAGGCGTAGCAGCCTTCAAAATTGACCCCTCAAAAATTATTGAAACACATTTTGATCGCAAGTATTTTAACGGTCAATCTGATTTGCAGATGCACAATCTGACACAAACTCTCATCCAGAAACAGATGCAGCAGGGATTTGAAAATTACACGCAACGCCGCGCGATGGTTCATTTCTGCGGTTCTTATGCAGGTGTCCAGCAGTTTGGTGCAACGACCATGGGCGATAATGGGGGAGGGGCAAATGCCCTTGCTTGGATGCTGGGACTCGGTTTTACCGGCCATATGAACACCAGCTGCGACATGTGGGTCGGTGGAGCCGGCGGTATGCACTTTGGTTTCCTGATGCCATGGAGTCAGCACAATAACTGGGCAGGTTGTGAGCAGCCCTGGTATTTGACTGAGGAAGGTTTGGAAACCTATCGCCAATACGCAAAGCTGCGATATGAGCTGATTCCCTATATCTATTCAACGGCCCATCACGGGGTTCGGACGGGAATGCCGATCCTTCGGGCCATGCCGTTAGTGTCTAAGGATCCCGAATGTGAAAATCTGACGCATCAGTATATGCTGGGCGATTTTCTGCTCTCGGCGGTATACACGGATGAGTTTTATCTGCCTGAAGGCAGATGGATTGATTATTGGACAGGGGACGTCTATAAAGGCCCGCAAAAAATGAAGATGATCTCTCATGAGAATTGTGGGGGAGCACTTTTGATTAAAGCAGGTGCGATTATTCCGAAGTGGCCTCAGATTAATCATATCTCTGACAAACAATTTGCAACCCTGCAGCTTGATGTTTACCCGTATGGGAAAAGTATGTTCACATTGTATGAAGACGATGGGATTTCACTGGAGTATCAACAAGGAAAAATTGCTCAGACGAAGATTTGCAGTGAAGACGACAACAGCAAGGCAACATTGTTGATACACCATCGAATCGGCAGCTATAACCGGATGCCTGAAGATCGATTCTATGATATCAGGTTCCACATGGCAAAACCGAAGTCAGTATTTATCAATGACGTAAAATTAGGTGAAGAATCGATTGTCTATGATGCTGAAAAATCTATTTTGCATATCAAGGCTCAAGAGGGCAATAATGATGGACCCCTATC
>JBHJNC010000125.1:0-11352 GCA_048497675.1 Gimesia maris | reverse complement strand
TCAGAACACTTGCCGTACTTCCGACAAATTGTGTCTTGAATTCTTCTTGGAGCTTATTGTCTAATTTCTGGAGGCGGTCAGCCCGTTTTTTGATAATATCTGCGGGGACTTTTCCCGGCATCTTTGCTGCGGGGGTTCCTTTGCGGGCACTAAATGGAAAGACGTGGATTTTGGAAAATCGCACGCGTTCCGACGTTTGTATCGTCTGTTCAAAGTCATCATCGGTCTCGCCGGGGAAGCCGACGATAATATCTGTGGTTATGGCGGGACGGTCCAATGCTCGGCTGACCTTTTGGATGACATTGAAATAGTCATCCAATGTATATTGTCGACACATTTTTCTCAGAATTGACGCACTGCCTGACTGTAATGGTAAGTGCAGATGCGGCATAATGTTAGGATTTTTTACGAAGACCTCCAGGAGGCGATCCGTAACATCCGCAGGTTCCAGTGAGCTAAGGCGGATGCGTTCGAGGCCCTTAACTGCGGCCAATTGATCCAGCAGATCGGCAAGAGCCTCCCGTTTATTGGCGTCCCAATGTTTTCTTCGAGCGGTAGTCTGTCCATACGCACCAAGGAAAATACCCGAAAGGATAATCTCTTTATGGCCGGCCAAAACGAGGTTTTCAGCCTCATAAATGACGGTTTTTACGTCCTTGTTAAGAACTTGAGTGCGAATTTTGGGTATAATACAATAGGAGCAAAAAGCATCACAGCCATCCTGAATCTTTAAAAACGCTCTGCATTGTCCGGAAAATTGCGTAAGCGGCTGTAAATTTGGGATATTTCCAGCGGCATCTAAATGGTTTTTATCCTTGATTTTAGCTGAATTTAGTGGGATACTTGGATTTTGCTTGGTTGTGTTCTCGGCTGGGGCAAGGATGACCTTTACCATCTCAGCGAGTTTGGCTTTATCCGCCACAAGATGGACGTTATCATGGGCGGAAAAATTAAGCTCGTCGGAGTCTGCTATTGCCAGGCAGCCGGTCAAGACAAGCTTGGCAGTGGGGTTAAGACCGCTTAGGCGTCGTAACGATTGTCGGCTTTTGGCCGAGGCAGTACCGGTAACGCAGCAGCTGTTGACGACAATCAGGTCGGCGGGTTCTCCGGGCCGCGCAGGGGTTAGGCCGAGGCCTTCCAGAGCCTGTCGAATCTGTTGGCTTTCGTACTGGTTGACTTTGCAGCCTAAAGTATGAATCGTAAATGTATTTGTCATAGAGCGCAGTATTGTACGGAAAATGCGGCCTTGTGTGCAAGCGTTTTCCGATGCGAAGTATAAGTTATTATATATTTTATTCTGGAGAAGCGAGATATGGCTTCATCTGTACGCGGCGTTTGGGCTATTGATATCGGGACCTGTTCTTTAAAGGCGATTCGTGTTCGTCAGGGTGAAGAAGGTTTGGAAGTAACCGACTTCGGATTTGTTGAACACAGCAGAATCTTGTCGGGAACAGATATCAATGCTCAGGAAAAATCCGATATCATTGCTGCGACGTTAAGGCAATTCCTGTCCCAGCATGACCTCGGCAAAGACCCGGTTGCGATTTCGATTGCCGGCCAAAACAGTTTTTCACGTTTTATCAAGCTGCCGCCCGTAGAGCCCAAAAAGATACCCGAAATCGTCCAGTTTGAGGCCATCCAGCAAATCCCCTTTGATATCAATGAAGTTGAGTGGGATTGGCAGAAGATGGAAATTCCGAATAGCCCGGATGCAGAGGTGGGGATTTTCGCAATCAAAAATGAATTAATCGCGGAAATTATGGACCACTTCACTCGGGAAAATCTCAATGTGACCTGCGTCCAGATTTCTCCGATGGCGATGTATAACTATCTGCTGTTTGACCGTGAAGATGTTGGTTCTACCGGTCAAAAGGCAACGGTCGTATTGGATATGGGCGCAGAAAACTCAACGCTGGTTGTCTGTACCAAAGACAGCGTCTGGCAGCGAAGTATCCGAATCGGCGGCAATACCTTTACCCAGGCAATTGCCGAGGCGTTTAAATTGGATTTTGAAAAGGCCGAGAAACTCAAACGCACTGCCCCGATGTCAAAATATATGCGGCAGATTTACACTGCGATGAAACCGGTCTATACCGAATTGAGTGGTGAGCTGCAGCGTTCGTTGGGTTTTTACAGCAGCAGCGGCGCCGGACGTGACAAGGGCTTTTCTCAGATTATAGCCGTTGGCGGCGGGATGAAGCTGCAGGGACTGACCAAATATCTCCAGCAGGCGACCGGGCTGCCGGTGGTTAAGCCCGAATCATTTGAAAAGCTCAAGCCCTCGCCCGAAGTGTCCGCTGCAAAACTGCATGAAAATATCTGTGATTTCGGGATTGTTTACGGCCTCGGCGTTCAGCTGCTCGGACAGGCGAAAATCGGCGTCAATATGCTGCCGAGTAAGATTGCACGTACGATGGCCTGGAACCGTAAGGCGAAAACGTTTACTGTTGCGGCCGCAGTGCTGACCTTTATTTGTTTACTGGCTTTAGGGAGGGCCTATCGGGATTTGACTCAATATAACGCCAACGCGTCTATCCGCGGCGATGTGTCGACTGTTCTAAATCGTGGCCAAACGGCCATCAGTAAAGTGCAGCAGGTGGAATCGGAGCAGCAGCCGCTTGCTGAACGTGCTCAAAAACACTTCGATTTGTTTAAAAATCGCGACATCTTGCCGCTATTTAATCAGCAGCTGATAGAATGTCTTCCCAATAAAAACAATACACCTGAAATGGCGTCTGTTTTTGATGCCTATCAGCAGGGAAATCCGGAATTGCTTAAAGACACCCCAAGAGGTGATCGTAAGCAAGTCTTCATTACACGCGTGATCATTGAGTATGCCAAGGATTTAAATGTGGCGCAATTCCCACAGCCCGGCAAAACTTTGACTACGGGGGGCGGCAGAGCGAGACCCGCCGGCGGCGGAATGATACCCGGCATGGGGATGCCTGGAATGCCTGGGATGGGGATGCCCGGAATGGGAATGCCTGGTATGCCTGGAATGGGGATGCCGGGGGATTATGGTCAGCCCGCAGAGGGAGGTGAAGTTGTAGGTACAGGCGAAGCTCAGAAGGGATTTACAGTTTTAATCGAAGGATACAGTCCTTATCAGAAAATCACCGAACTGCTGGATCCTCCCGGGGTCGCCAATGATCCTTCGCGGTGGGGAATCATCAGTCGATTTGAAAATCTTGCCAAGGTTTCTAACGATAAAGACAAAGAAAAAATAAAGTCGCCGCTGTTTGAATTGTTTGATAAGAAAAATACAGCCCATTTTCGAGTTGAATGGGGTGTTGTAGAGTCAGGGGCGACCAAGTCGGAGTATGACTCTAAAGCTGCAGCAAATCAGCCGATAGGGATTGGTGTGCTTAAAGAAGTCAGTCGTGTTCCCGTTTCAGAATCAGACACCGCAGCTTCTCGCAGCGGAGCGTATGGTATGGTGGGGGGGCCGAGGGGAGGTACTGAGGCTGATCGTATCACCAGGGAAAATGTTTTGGTTGATCCGATGACCGGCGAGGAAATCAGCAAAGTCTACGAAATCTATACTGCAGAAGAAGTGGCCCAAAATCCCAATTTGACCAGTAAAGATATCGGTAAGATCAAATATGATTCGTTTGGGAAGCCCAAAGTGATCGATCGCGATTCATGGTTCCGTATACAGGCAAAGTTTGTCTGGAAAGAACCGGTTCCAGAAGAGACCCAAGCCGCTGCAGAAGTTCCTGGAACTTAATAAGCCCTACATCAACAGTGAGTAAAGGTTTTAGTTATGTCAAAAAATTTAAATATAGATCTGAAAAACATCGACTTAAAAAAGCTGGCTGGCGCCTTGAAGAATATTAATTTAGGTTCGCTCAAAAAATATTCTTCACTGCTTCCCTCAACCTGTCTTTTGGGAGCATCTGTCATCATTCTGGCCGCGGCGTTTATGGTAGGCAAGACGGTTTCGAAGAAGATGGATGAAAGCGCCGCAGTTGCTTCACAGCTTTTATCGATCGCCTCGACCGTTCCAAGTGAAAGACAGGCCAAGGTTGAAGAAGACTATCTGCAGAAGTATGTGCAGGATGTCAATGCGGTTGAACAGATGGCTATCAATACGTCGCGTCGCGAACTGATTTGCTATTCGCCGGTTATCTTTCCGGAGCCGACAGATACCTCAGGACAGGTGTATAACGTGTTTGGCAAAAAGTATCGTTCTGCAATCGAATCTCTTTTGGGTAAAATCAATGCCAAAGATGCTCCGAGTGAGGCTGAGATACGCAGTGCAACTGGGGTTGGATCCGCTTCTGCCGGTGCAGGCGGCATGGGCGGAATGCCGGGGATACCCGGTTTCGGCGGTATGGGGATGTCTCCAGCCGCTGGTTCACAGAATGCGATGGTTGACGCTGTTTGTCTGAGGCGTTCGGAGGAAATACCGGTATATGCTAACCCCGGAATTTTCAATTGGTATAATTTCTGGGAAAATTTTACATATAAATCAAAAGATGAGTCGCTTCGAAACTGTTGGTCGTCTCAGGTTGCGTTTTGGATCTACGAAGATATTATCGCCACAGCAGAAACGCTTAATACGGGTTCAGCGAAAGTGGCAACCTCTCCGGTAAAGCGTCTTCTGGGCGTCAGCTTTGACGGTCCGGTGGTTGTTGAGGTTTCTGAGGGGACGATGGCGGGGATGTCGAGAGCTGGTCAGGAAGCAATCATTGACACACCCATTTATGTCAAAAATCTTGATAGTACAGCAGGCGGTAGTTCGGCCGTTTCAGGAACGAGTGTGATTGCCGGGCCGAGTCCGTTTGTGACCGATTCGTTAACAGGCAGAACCAGTGACGATCAGATTGATGTGATCCATTTCGCAGTTTCTGCAATTGTTGATGCTGCGTCGGTTTCGCAGTTTATGAAAGAGCTTTGCAGTGTCAAAACGCATACATTTCAGGATGAGGGCAAGACGGTTAATGCTGTTCACAACCAAATAAGTATTCTAAACTTTGCTACAGAGCCGGTATCGCTGGAGGATGTAATTCATGCAAATTATCGCTACGGCAAGGCTGCAGTGGTGCAGGTCAATCTGGTCTGCGAATACATATTTAATCGTAAGGGCTATGATGTTCTCAAGCCTAAGGTAATCAAAAAAGATTTGGGAGAACAGGTTGACGATCAGCAGGCAGGCGGTACGGGTATGGGATTTCCGGGTTCGATGTAAGTCTGCTTAACTCCCCGAGTATGGAGTCATTCAGTATCAGCAATTATGATAGGATATAAGATATGAGCAAAAAGAAGAGTAACTTTGTTGACCAATTCCTGGATAAAATCATCCTGGGATTAGCAGGGATAGTAGGATTATATCTGCTCTGGTCAATGGTGATCACCAATCCCTATGGTAAGGACGTTCGCGGACGCAAGCTGGGCCCGGCAGAAATTGATCCGGCCAACAAAAAGAACGCTGAAATTGTGCTTTATAAGCTGGAAGAACAGGCAGCTCCCAAACGTTATCAGCAATCCAAAGTCGATGAGTTCAATCAGATTTTGAATTGCTCCGTGCCTGAGTTGTCAGTGGCTGCGAATTGGCCGCTGCCTTCATCGGTTCAAGCCAGCGTGGAAGATCGTATTTATGATGTCCCTGTGATTCCGGCTTTGGATAAGGTGTTTGCCGCCAAAATCCGCGGTGCAGCAAAAATGCCGACCGAAGATATAACGCCTGAACGGAATTACACGTCCGCTGCCTCAGAGCCGAAGGATTTGGATTTAGTAACCGTTTCTGCTAAAATTAATATGTCATTTCTGGTTGGTAATTTCCAGCAAAGCTTCAATAACCCTCGTCAGAACCAAAAATGGAGAGATCCGAGCTATGCGGACCCTGTTTTTGCACGGATTGAATTGCAGCGCCGTGCTCAGCAGGCAGATGGGTCCTGGGGAGACTGGGAAAAAGTCCCTCTGACGAAAATCGATCCGTATCAAAAAACATTAAATGAATTGCCCCTAACGGTTGAGGATATGAAATTCGGCGATGTAGGTATTTATGTAGGGCAGTTCCGTGAATTTGCGATTGCCAAAGATATTCTGCAGCCGACACCGTACGAATTCTTTGGAACAAAAACCAAATGGCTGCCTGCCCAGTATTATCTTGAATACAACAAGATGGTCGACGAAGAATTGCAAAAACGCAGACGTGAAGAGCTGAAACAAAAGGCCGCAGAACGCGAGCGAGAGCGAGCTAAGCCTGGTGCAGGCGGGCCTGGAGGTATGGGGGGGATGCCAGCGGGCGGGATGCCCGGAATGCCTGGCCCCGGGATGCCGGGTGCCGCGCCGACGCGGCCTGAGCCGGTTAAGCCGGCAACAACCCGGACGCTGCAGAATGTCGAAACGGACGCTGCCAACACGGCATTAAAGGATAAAACGCCATTGAGCGGATTAAAAGAAATCACCGTTTGGGTGCATGATGATACGGCAGTCCCCGGACAAACATATCAGTATCGGATACGCTACGGTGTATTTAACCCCATCGTTGGTAGAGATTGGTTTTCCAGCGAGAGTAAAGAATTTCAAAATCAGGTCGTGCTCTGGAGTCCCTTTAGCGAGATACCGGATACGATTGCTGTGCCGAAGATGCTGCATCTGTTCCCCGTTGACGTCCTTGCCAATAACGCCGGCTCAAAAATCGAGGTCTACAAATATCATCTTGGCCGCTGGCACACCGAAACGTTTGAAGTCCTTCCCGGCGAAAGTATTGGATTTGAAAAGGAACCCGAGCCCGATGAGGATACAGCAAACACTCCGATGTCATTGGAACTTGATACAGAATCGAAAAAAGTGGACTTCAGCACAGGGGCTACCCTGACGGATATTGTGATGACGGTTGACTGGTCCGGGCCGGGTGTGCGTCAAAAAATCTATCCCGAGATGATTTATGTTGATGCTGACAATCGGCTTGAATCGATGCCGTCAAAACGCCAATTCTGGCCCAAAGATCTTGCCGCTGCCTATAACGCGGTCAAACAGGAAATGCAGGATGCCGAATCGAATCTCGATTTGACTCCGACACCGGGCGGAATGCCTGGGATGCCCGGAATGCCAGGTATGCCGGGGATGCCCGGAATGCCGGGAATGCCTGGGATGCCCGGTATGGGAATGCCCGGAATGCCGATGCAGTAATTCCAGAAAGAACGAATCAAAGCCGCGACTTAGAGTTGCGGCTTTTTTTATGCCTTCAGATGCGCGATAAATCGCCGCAGAATTTGACGGACCGATTCAAACCCGAACTGCGCCGGCTCAAGCCTGTCAAGGTGAATAAATTGGCATCCTTTCACATCATCCATCGCCTGCAGCGGCCCAAAATCCTCCACCCGGCACACAAACGCTAAATCCATCGTCCGATACACCACCCCCATATACGGATACTGATTCGGAATCGAACAGAAGTATTTGCATTCCGTTACCTCCAGATTCAGCTCTTCCTTAATCTCCCGGCAGATCGCCCCTTCGGCCGTCTCGCCCGGGTCGACAAATCCCCCCGGCAGGTCCAGCGTATCTTTGGCCGGGTCTTTGGCCCGAACCGTCGCCAGCAATTCCCGCTTGTCGTTGACAATCAGCCCGGCCGCCGCCGCCGCGACATTCAAAAAAAACTCAAACTCGCACGCCGAGCAGCGGTACCCCTGCGGGCCGTGCGGCCGCAGCACTTTCGCCCCGCATTTCGGGCAGAACAAAAACAATCGTGTACGAAACTCTTCAATCTTTTCCATCCGCGTATTGTACGCAAAAAAAAGAATTTGAAAACACCAAAATCGTCGCGATTGTCTATGTTGTAACCCTAGTTAAATAATAAGCTTATGAAATTTGTGAAAAAAGTCTAAAAATTTTATTTGACAACTTGTACACTTGTACGATATTGTATTGTACAAATGTACAAGGAGATGCCTATGAAGGAAAACCAAAAACCGCAGCAGTCCCTAAGTCCGGCCGAAACGGAAATCCTGCAAATCGTCTGGAAGCTCGACCGTGCCGCCGTCCAACAGGTACTCGACCAGCTTCCCAAAGAGCGGGCCATCACCTACGCCACCGTCCAGACCCTGCTTCGCCGCCTGGAGAAAAAAGGGTACATCGCCCATACCACCGAAGGCAAAGCCCACATTTTCCGCGCCGTCGTCCAAAAAGACAAAGTCCTCAAATCCGCCGTTACTGGCTTTCTCGACCGCCTTTTTGGCGGCGACGCCGTCCCGCTCGTCCAATACCTGGCCGAAAACAAACAAATTTCGCTGGACGATATTGAAAAACTGCGAAACATAATCGGAAACGACGCGTCTTATAAAAAGGAGAACTCAAAATGACATCGTTTTTGTTTAGAATTTTTGATTTTCAAATTTGTTTAAGATTTAGTGCTTATAATTTAGGATTTCCCTCTGTGCTTCTCTGTGACCTCTGTGGCAAAAAATAAATTCGGTTGATCCTGTCAAAAAATAGGAGCTTAAAATGGAAACGACTACACAACTAACTGACTTTCTTAAAATCCAAAGCATCCAGATTGCCGCCGTTTTTGGTATCGTGCTGATATTGCATTGGCTGCTGCGGCATCGCTCCGCCCACATCCGCTATCTGCTCTGGCTGCTGGTTGCGATTAAATGTGTGACCCCGCCGCTGGTCATTTTCTCGGTGCCTGTATTGCCCACTCAGCCGGAAGCGATGGTGGTTGTTGCCCCACAGCCACAGCCAATCCCTCCTTCACCCATTGCGGCCCAGCCGATTGCGCCAGCCAATCCGCAGCCTCAATCTTCAATCGACATTCGTCCCTCGTTTATTGACAATACCCAATATCCAATACGCAATTTCCCAAGTCGTCCATCACCCTCACCCATCTTATCCTTGCAATCTATGCGGCGGGAGGAGCTTGCTATTTCTTATGGGCGATAGCTAAGTCTATTCATCTGCATAGACGGCTATCCGCCCTCCGCCGGCCGCTGCCCGCCCCGATGGCCGCCCAAATCGCCGACCTCGCCCGTCTCTGGTTCTCTCGCTCTTCCGTTGCCGAATCTTCCCGTAGGGTGGGCTCTGCCCACGCTGTTTGCGCGGATTCTCCCTTTACCGTCTGGCTCATCGAATCCATCAGCCAGCCTTTCGTCTGGGGGCTTTTGCGCGGGGCGATTTACCTGCCCGCCCGCCTGCAATCCATCGAAACCGACCGCCAAAAAGCCGTCGTCATGCACGAAATGGCGCACGTCGTCCGTTTTGATGCATTCGTCAATCTCCTGCAAATCCTCATTCAGGGCATCTTCTGGTTCCACCCGCTCGTCTGGCTGGCCAACCGCTTCATCCGTGCCGAACGCGAAAAATGCTGCGATGAAATCGCCGTCGCCCGCCTCGGCGCCGCCCCCAAAGAATACGGCAGCGCCATTGTCGATACGCTTCTGCAGGAATACCGCGCTGGCCTGCCCATCCCCACGCTGGCCGTCGCCGGCCCAGTCAAAAACATCGAAGACCGCATCAAGACGATTATGCGGCCCAACAAACGCTTCTACACCCGCCCAACCGCGATAGCAACCCTCGCCATCCTTACCCTCGCCGCCCTCATCGTCCCGACAACAGTGGCGTTGACACAGCGAGTTACACCGCCTGATTATGTTCTTTCCGGCTTAGTTGTAGATGCCAATGATAAACCCATCTCCGGAGCCATTGTCTTTGATGATGGATATGGCCCCCAGCCGTACCAAAAAGGCATCACCGATGCCAACGGTATATTTGAATACAAAAGCTGGAACGAAGAACACAATATCACTGCCAAAGCCGATGGGTTCCAGCCGCAGACAATCGTATTTAAAACCGCGCCGTTTGACAATTCGAAAAAGCTGAATTTCAAACTTCAAATACTTTCTACCGAAACTGAAACAATGAACCCGGATACTGTGATAGCAATAGTTCTCGGCAAAGTTATCTACGCTAGGGATATTGAGCCTGACGCCATTCGGACCGAAAGATGCCGACAACAAATGGATGATATTGAGTTCTATCGCTGGCAAAAATCATATCGGGAATCAAAGCTTAAAAAACTCATCTTTAGACCGCTGCTCAATAAATATGTGGTGGATAAAGGCATTGTGGTATCACGCGAGGAAATCGAAGAGTTTAGTCAGGCTATGATTCGACAGACCAATGCACAGCAAATCAAGTTGCATCAGGCCCGAGCGCAATTAGCAAAAGAGTTGGAAAATCCAGATATCATCGAAACAAGGAAAAAAGATATTGAGTCGCGAATAAGCTCACTTGACCAGCTTCTCGCTCACAATGAGACAAACAGACCGGGCAATTCGTTTGAAGGTGTTGGCGAAACAGTAATAAAAGCTTGGAAAGCCAATAAATCGCTGTTTGAGATTTACGGAGGACGAGTTTTATTTCAACAGGAAGGGTCTGAGCCGCTGGATGCCTATCTTGAATTTCTAAAACAGCAGGAAACTGCGGGATACTTTGAAATTAAAGACAAAAAGACTGCGGAATTGTTTTGGAATTACTTCACAAATGACAAGATACACAGATTTTGCTCCAGCCCGGAAGAGGCCCAAAAATACATCTCAAATCGCTGGTGGCTCAATGCAGGATCGGATCAGATAACTACTTATCCCAAACCCAAAACCGCCGTATCCCTTACTGACGGATTGCTGGCGTACTGGAAATTTGATGAAGGCGATGGGAAAACCGCTTACGATGCGACTGGTAAATACCCCGGAACCATCTCTGGTGCGGAATGGACCGAAGGAAAAGTCGGCGGCGCATTGTCGTTTAACGGTGCCGATAGCCGTGTTGATACAAAGCTGTACTTGAATCGAAATGGTTTGGCTGGTCTTACAATGGCGGCATGGGTATATCCGACTCAGCCGGCTATCGGTAGAGAACAAATAATTACGTGTGACAATGGGGGCTGTGACTGGTCGCTTTTGAGAGAAGGACCACAATGGAATGTCTTTACAGGAAGATTTGTTTGGGATACAAGATTTAATGTTGATGTGAATCAATGGCAGCACATAGCAGTTGTTTTCAAGCCGGGTAGAGATATCGTTTTTTACAAAAATGGCATTTCTGGTTCCTATGGTTCTGCTCCCGGAACAGATGGGAGCAATAATAATATCGCAATTGGCGGCCATCCTGGAGCCTATAAAGAATTCTTCAAAGGCAAGATCGATGAAGTTATGATTTTTGAAAGGGCTTTGTCCGATGAGGAAGTACAAAATATCTATAATTTAACTGGGCAAAAAAATCAGAAGACAGAAGAAATCCTTGACCCAAACGTTCCCGCCCCCGGTAAAAAAATGGAGGGGGATGCCGAAAAACCCACCATCTCTGTCGCTGTGCGATCTATCTCGCTCCCCAACGACGATGTGC
>JBHJNC010000124.1:0-7825 GCA_048497675.1 Gimesia maris | reverse complement strand
GCACTTCATGGTATTTTCTATCCTGTTTATCCTGTAAATCCCGTCTAAAAAAAACCTACTCACTATTAACTATTCACTTTCTCGCATACCACGTGTCCACCACTCAAAAATCCAAATAAATTTTTGCTTAACAACCCCCATTATCACTATTAAAAACAAGGAAAATAAAAAATAGTTAAATAAATATACAACAAATCGCTTGACTTTTTCAGTTTTTCGCTTATAATATTAGTGGAAAAAGTGAATAAAGAAGGAAGCAAAAAGGAGAAAACAGGATGAGTAAAAGAAGGAGTTCAATGATGCGAAGCAGCGACGGTTACCACTGCATATCTTGCACCCTGCGGCAGAAAATTCCGTCCCCGCCGTATAATTATTTAACATCGCTCTCTCCACAGAACCGTTTCTGGCGGCAATAACCCCTTTTTTCAAATGGGTATGCCGTTTGCACACTAAATACCGGCTCAGTGCGCAGATACTCCGTCCGAAGTTCTGCCGCACACAGTATGGAACCAATAAATGAATACGAACAATAACATACAGCAACCGTCAAAGATGCTTCTGGCTACCAGCCTGGCCCCGCGCGACCTCGACAACCAGCGCCAAGCCGTCCAGAGCTGGATCGCCGCCGGATTCGGCGTTATCAGTATTAATAACGCCGATGAAATCCCGCAGCTTGCCCCGCATTTTAGCTCGGTGCGTTTTTTCGCCGCTAAACGCAATGGCCTCCAGCGTTTCGGCCGACCGCTGATTCTGATTGACGACATTCTCGATACGCTAAGAGCCTCCGGCGTCCCTATTGTCGGCATCATCAACTCCGACATCCATCTGCACCCGGACACAAACCTCTGGCAGCAGGTTGCCCGCCAGGCCAAAAATGCGTTGCTCTACATCCGCCGCACCAACGCGGATTATCTCGGCGACCCCGACGGCAAGCTCTCCATAAAAGGCATAGACCTGTTTCTAATGTCGCAATCCATCCTCCGCCAGATGCCGCCTTCGCAGTTTTGCCTTGGCGTCAGTTGGTGGGATTGCTATTTCCCTGTATATTGCGCGATGTCCAGCATCACCCTCAACAAAATCGATGCCCCCATCGCCTTTCACATCAAGCACACGATGAATTGGGACCGCCGGCAATGGATTACAAGTGCCGAGCATTTCTATGAATGTATGTATAACCTTGCCCGCCATGCACATCGTCCTTCGCTTTGGAATGAGTTTGAAAGCCAATTCCTCAATTTGTGGACTTTCTATCACAAGTTAAAGAACGGAACAATAATCCTAAAAGGTAAAGAACATCTGATTGGATCAAAACTGGTCCATCATATCATCAATCAGGCATCGCAACCACTCGATTGCCCCGTGGTGTCTCCGTTAGCTGCCAAAGCACCACCGCAGTTGGCCAGCCGGAATCTTCCCGCTGCCCCAACTGCAACAGGTTTTAATACGCTTTCCGAAGCCCTGCGGTCATTCCAGCAGGCACAGTACAATTTCGAATCCGGCCAGATGGTTTCCGCCCACCGGCAAATGGCACATTATCAGTCTCTGATAAACTATGACCACCTGCCTCGAATCGACCGGCGAAAGCCGCAGACCACGCCGGCAATGTCGGTGATTATTGTAACCTATAACCGTTCCGGCGATGTCAGCCAGCTTCTCGATGGCCTTAAGACACAGAGCTATCAGGATTTTGAAACGCTGCTGGTTGATAACGGCAATACGGACCTGTCATTGGTTCAAAACAAATCCGATTGCGTCATTCAGTGTCCGATTAATTTCAAGCCTGCCGAAGGCCGCAACATCGGCGTGCATTTTGCCCGCGGAAAAATAGTCGTCTTTATTGACGATGATGCGCGGGTTTCGCCAAATTATCTATCGTCAGTCAAGCAGGCGTTTGAAACACATCGCATCCTCGGCCTTCGGGGCAGGACCTTGCCCAAGACCTCCACAGGCAGCGCCGCGCCGCTTTGCGACCTGGGCGATGTCCCGTATTCGACGATGTGTAATCAGGAAGGCAATGCCGCGTTTCTGGCCTGGGCCTGGCGTGCGGTCGGCGGTCAGGATCCGTTACTATTTGGTCACGAAGGGATTGACCTGTCCTGGCGGCTGATGCAGGCATTTCGCCTCAACAATGCGATTATCTACTGGCCCGATGCGGTAATCTATCACGATTACGGCGATATGGCCAAAATGCGGGATAAGAACATCCGCTATTTCAACATCAACAATTATCTGCGGTACAAATACGATTGTGACATAACGCAATTGCAAAGACAGGCCGAGCACCAGTCCTTAACGCAGGGCGATTCCAGGACCTGGTCACTGCCGCAGCCGGCTGATATTACCCGCTGGCACTCGCTGTGTTTTGCCCCAACCGATAACGCGATTGGCAGCCTGCAGGGCGTGAAGGTGTCGATTATTATTTCCTGCTACAACGGCGCCGATTTTCTCAACGAGTGCTTAGACAGCATTTGTGCACAAACTCTCACGGACTGGGAAGCGATTATTGTCGATGACGGCAGTACAGATAATTCCGTTGCGATTCTCAACCAGTATGCCGCGCGGGATTCGCGTTTTCGCATTTATACCAATACCGACAACAAAGGCCCGTATATCCGGCGCAACTTTGCCATTCAGCAGGCCCGTGCTCCATTTATTGTCCTGCATGATGCAGATGATTTAATGGCGCCGCAGAAGCTCGAAATCCTGCTTGGCGAAATCCTCAAAGACAGCCGGCTCGGCATCGTAGGAGCGTTTTACGGCTGGTTTATGGGGCAGTTCAGCGGGCTTGAATGCTGCGACCGCATCATCGGCAAAGTCACCCAAGAAGAGATGATCGACTTCTTCATTCGGGGCAGACGCGATATTTGCTGCCATGCCGCCTCAATCATCCGCAAATCCCTCTTTGATACGATTGGATTGTATGACACGCATCCCTGGGGCGCGGATAGTTTCTGGCTGTCCAAAGCGGCTATTTACGGGTTGCTGACCAATTCTGTCCGCTATAAGAATATCCCTGAATTTCTGTCGTTCATTCGCAAACATTCGCAATCCCAGACCGGCAAGATCAATCCCAACGACCCGCGCGGCCGCCGTCGTCGCCTGGTGCTTTTTTTCCGGGAAAAACTCCAGCAGATTGTCGAAGCCAAAAAACAAAACCCCGCACTCGATGTTGCGGCCGCTCTAAAGCAATGCACCTGCAGCGACTTTATCCCGCTGTACGGCCATTTATTCGAGCAATGGGAATCTGTGCCGGTGGATATGCCGATGCTGAAAAGCCGGATGGATTCTGCGATAGCGGAGTTGTCAAACCGGATGACGGTAAGAACGCAGATGCTTTTAGATACGCTTGGCAGTATGTATCCGGATGCCGAACAGAAAGTGGTCGGGTTCAATCTCTTGTGCGGACTGTCACAATATGCCTCCGGCGATGATGCCGCTGCCAAAAAGCATCTGGATAAAGAATATGAAATTCACAGAACGCCCCAGGCACAGCGCTTTATTCAGCTGTATTTGAATGACAAATCGGTGCATCTGAATAGCACCCAGCGCAGAAACATTGTGGATGATTTCGTCTTTGATTATCCTGAAATCGAAAACCCGCACGTTGAAGTCCTTTACAAAAATCATAGCACCGCTCAGCCGTCGGTATCGGTCATCCTTGATACGCGTGATGTCGAAATCGACTTTGACCGGCTGATTGCACAATGGGCAGCGCAGCAAAGCAGGGACTTTGAGCTGGTTATTATCACCCACGGCAACAGCCGTTCGGAATTTAACGCCATAGGGCGGCTGCCAATCGATGCAATCGTTGTGAATATCAATGACCCCGTAACCAAGGCCACAGCCAGGAATCTATCGCTGGCTCACTGCCGCGGTCACATTGTTGCGATTCTCTGTCCAAAACTCCAGTTCGCGGATACGCTGATACAAGAGCTGCTACATCAGTTTAACTCCGCTGATATCGGCGCTGTTCGCGGCAGGATTCTGGCCGGGCCGGCGGTGCTGCCGCGTCCGCAGTTTGATTTGGGCACACAGCCGGATTACGGCTGCCTGGATACCGACAAGATTTGTGCCATACGACGTGCCGAGATTGATACGCACGGCGGTTTTGCCGCAGGGCTGTTTGGTGCGGATATGCTGGGACTGACCTATAAAATCTACAACTCCAGTCAGGACGGCAAAGGCCGCCCGATTCTGTACCTGCCGACTCTGGCCGGGACGTTAACGGACGACGACGGCAAGACCGATTACCTGCTGTGGGTGTTAGGCAAAGAGCCTTTCTTCTGGTATGCGTCCGCTCCGAAAGACCATGCGTTGTTTATGCAGTTTGTTGAACACTATTATTTCAGCCGGGATATGTCTGCGGAGATTCCTCAGGTGGCTCAAAATATTATGCATTATTTTGTCCCTCGCAGCACGCCGATTGCTCTGCGCTGGGGACGAAGGGCGATGCAGCTGCTCCCGGACAGCATTGACGCCGCTGTCGGGCTGGCTCAGTGTGAATTTCTTGCCGGGGACAAAAACCGTGCCGTTCAGCTATGCCGCGAGATTCTCAGCCGTCCGTTTACCCGGACGATAGAAACCTGCGTCCTGGATCCGGATAAGCGTCAGCAGGTGATGATACTGATTCGCTACTATGCCGAGTGCGTGCTGATTTGTGCCGAATATGATTGCCTTGACGGGCGGGTTGAACAGGCCCGGCAGGCGGTCCGTCAATTGCTGGCCAATCCCAATATCGTGCTGGAGGACAAAAATCGAACCCGGGCTCAGGCTATCCTCACTTATCAGCCCAAGCCATCTGTTTCAGTTGCCGCCGACAAGCCGCCGCAGGTGTCGATTATTATGCCGGCGTATAACGCTGCACAGTTTATTGACACGGCTATCCGCAGCGTATTGGCTCAGACCTATCCGCATTTTGAGCTGATTGTTGTCAATGACGGCTCGACCGACACGACCGAACAGATTGTCCGTCAATTCCGTGACCCTCGGATTCGAATGGAGTTTCAGGCCAACGCCGGACCATCGGCGGCGCGCAATCGCGGCATTCAATCCGCCAAAGGTCAATTTATTATCTTTCTCGATGCGGATGATGCGATGACGCCGGAATTTATTGCCGACCATCTTCGGGAATTTCAATCCTATCCGCAGGTCGATTTAGTCTATTGCGATGACCTGCTGATGGATGCCGACGGCAAGCCGCTGCGGGTTATCTCGCGGAGGCACTATGCCGGGCCGGATGACATGGTCCGGGATTTGTTCCGCAACGGCTATCCGATTGTTCCATTTCGAACCTGCATCCGCAAACGGATTTTCGATAAAATAGGTCTTTATGACCCTCATCTGCATGTGGCGGAAGATTACGATATGATTCGGCGTTTCTTAGCTGCGGGGCTAACCGCGCGGTATCTGAACAAGCCGCACTACCTGCGGCGGATGGCTCCTCAAAGTCAGTCCCGATTCCTCTCGCCGGACAAGGCCCGCATGCATCTGGATGTGGTCAAGAAATTCATCGACACGTTTGACCCATCCTGGCTGTTTCCGGAGCAGTCCTGGCATCTAATGGATGCGGCAGCGAAGCAGAATACGGTTGCGGTCTTGACTGCCGAATTCTTTTTATCGATGGGTTTAAATTATATGAAAATGTCCGGCCATGAAGCCTATGCCGAGCGTGCGCTGCAAATGACGGAACAGTGTATTGGCATCGCGGCCGACTGTACTGAGCTGCGGCGGGTCCAAAATACCTATCAGCAGACCAGGCAGGTGTTTGAGCGATGGAAGAAGATTCAATCTATCCCGCTTTCCCAAAATGACTTACAGCAAGCCGGGCAAGGCGGCAGCAAGATGCTCGCAGCGTCTGTCGGCGGGGGTTTAGCGGGCAATGTATTTTGACGATAATATAAATAGAGAATAGGATATTAATAGATAGAATCAGATAGACTATCTCGTTTTGGAGTATGAGCTATGTCGACAATTAGTTTACCGGGTCTTTCGACGGGAATTGATACCAGCGCGTTGATTCAGCAGCTGATGGCGGTCGAGCGGCAATCGCTGACGCGGATGACCACGACTCTGAATAAGACCAAGGAAAAACAGACGGCGGTTAACCAGCTTCAAAGCAAGCTGAGCTCGTTTATGTCGTCGCTGAACAATATTTCCGATAACAGTAAGCTAAAGGCGTTTAACGCAACCAGCAGCAATGAGGATGCAGTAACAGCCGACGCGGGCGCCAGCGCTACCGAAGGCAGCCATGCGGTTCAGGTCAAGCAGCTTGCCACGGCCGAACGCTGGGTCCACAGCGGGTTTCAGTACACCACATCCTATGTCGGTGCAGGCAACTTTATTTATTCGTATAACAATACCGAGCGGGTGATTCAGACGACCGAGGATACGACGCTGAATGACCTGGTTAAGCAAATCAACAACGACCCGGACAATCCGGGAGTGACGGCCAGTCTGCTGCGCTATGACAGCGGCAACGGGAACGAGTGGCACTTGGTGCTGTCGGGCAAGGAAAGCGGCTCGGATTACCAGATTAAAATCAATACGAGCAATACAGAAGTACATACGGCATCTACGACGCTGATGTATAACGGCAGCACCGCAGCAAAGACCACCAAGATTAAAGACCTGACCGGCTTTAGCGGGACGATTGAAAGCGGTTCAACGGCCGATACGATTCACATTACCGGTACAAAGCATGATGGAACGGCGGTGGATTATTCGTTTGATGTAACGCAATATACGACGATTGAAGATTTAATCGGTCAGATTGAGTCGGCGTTTGGAGATACCGTTGCTGTGACCTATCAGGATGGCTTGATTAAAATTACAGATACGACCAGCGGGGCAAGCCAGTTGTCGGTCGATCTGGAGTTTGTGCCGGGGACGGATTCGACGGCGGCGCTGACATTGCCGACGATTTCCCGGACAACTGAGGGCGGCAGCAAGACGGCGAATATTGCAAGCCTGGCGGCGGGGACCTTTTCCGAAACGCAGTCGGCACAGGATTCGATGATTAAAGTGGACGGCTATCCTTCGGGGGCGGCCAACTGGATCAGCCGCAGCTCAAATACCGTCGATGACGTGATTGCGGGGGTGACGCTGAGACTGCACGCGGTGACCAGCAATACTACCGGCGGCTATGACAATGTGGAAGTGAACCTGACACGCAACACCGAGCAGCTTAAAGAGAAGCTCAACTCGATGATTGAAGGCTACAATACGGTTGTGATGTATCTGGACGAGACGACCAAGTACAACACCGAAACCAAGAAAAGCGGTATTCTGTCTTCGGAGTACAGCTTAACGAGTATCCGCAGCCTGATTAAAAATCCGCTGCTGCTGGCGGCCATCGGTTTTGGCGAAGGGGACAGCTTTACCCGCCCGCAGGATATCGGGCTGGAAATCGGTGCCGATGGAATGCTCAAGCTGGACGAGACGAAATTCGATGAGGCGGTCAGCGAGGATTACCTGGATGTGCTGTCGCTGATTGGGGCGCAAAAGACAGGACTTTCGTCGGGAACCGATGCGGCGTATATTTCATTTTACGCGGCCAGCAAATACACGGATGCGGGCGAGTATGATGTGCAGGTGGTCGTGGACGGAGCCGGCACAATTACCTCGGCAAAAATCAAGCTGAAATCCGAGTCAACGTGGCGCGATATGTCTTACAGCGGCAATACCATCCGCGGCAGTTCGGCAACCAATTCCAAAAAAGAGCCGCTGTATCCGGAGTTCGACTTGAACCTGACGGTGGATACCAGTCAGGTTAACCGAACACTCAACGCGAAGATTCAAGTCAAGCAGGGCTTTGCGGGGGCACTCA
>JBHJNC010000123.1:0-6047 GCA_048497675.1 Gimesia maris | reverse complement strand
TACCGCCCCTAAGCTCTCTTTGAGCCACTATATATGCACTGTTGTTATGTGGTCTTGTAGTGCTTTTGGATTGCAGACCGGGCCGCTAAGGTATAAAATGCCCAAGGTATCAAAATCATAATACAGCTTAAAGTTGATAACAGGATAAATAATGTTGGTAATTATAGACTACGGGGTGGGAAATGTGCGGAGCGTTACCAATGCGTTTCGATACATCGGCACCGATATAATCGTAAGTTGCTCTCCGGATGATATCCGCAACGCCAAAGGGCTGATTCTGCCGGGTGTAGGTGCCAGTGGATATGCGATGGAAAAAATAGCCCCTATAGCGGACTTGATTTGCAGTCAGGCCAGGTCGGGTAAACCATTATTGGGAATCTGTCTGGGTTACCAGATTCTCTTTGATGAGAGTCTTGAATTGGGGCGATACAAATGTCTCGGCCTTATTGGCGGGGCAGTTGTCCCAATCCCGGCCGGACGAACGATTCCGCATATGGGCTGGAACTTTGTTGAACCGGCCGTCGGGATGCGTTTGTTTGAAGGAATGCAGCACGGCAAACACTTTGCGTTTGCCCACTCATTCTATGCTGATGTCAGGGATAATAAAGCAAAAGTCGCCGTTACTGAGTACGAAGGTATCAACCTGACTGCTGCCGTCGAAAAAGACAATATCTTCGGTGTCCAGTTCCACCCCGAAAAAAGCGGCAACGACGGCCTGAATGTATTGCGAAACTTTATCCGCGTTTGTGGGGTGAAATAATTATGCTGACAAAACGTATCATATCGTGTCTGGATGTGAAAGATAACCGCGTTGTAAAAGGCGTTAACTTTGTCAATCTGCGTGATGCAGGCGACCCGGTTGAATTGGGCGCTCGCTACAGTGCCGAAGGCGCTGATGAACTGGTTTTTCTGGACATCACCGCAACCATCCGTTCAAAGAAAACCATTGTCGAACTGGTCGAAAAAGTTGCAGCCAATGTCTTTATTCCCTTTACGGTCGGCGGCGGTATCAGCAGTGCTGATGAGATTGGTCTGCTTCTGCGCAGCGGCGCCGACAAATGCTCGATTAATACCGCTGCGGTCAAAAATCCTGATGTGCTGAGAGAGTCTGCCGAGCGGTTTGGCGCCCAGTGTGTTGTGCTGGCCATCGATGCCCGCAAAGATCTGACTCGAAAAGACAAATGGGTTGTCTGTGTCAAGGCCGGCACAGAAAGAACCGAAATCGACGCAGTCGAATGGGCAGTGAAAGCTGAAAAGCTCGGGGCCGGAGAAATCCTCTTGACCAGTATGGATGCTGACGGAACACAGGCCGGGTATGATATTCAGCTTACGCGTGCGGTTGCTGAGGCGGTCAATATTCCCGTCATTGCATCCGGCGGGGCGGGTACGCTTGAATCGCTCCACGATGTCTTGGATCAAGGCAAGGCCTCTGCCGTACTTGCCGCTTCCATTTTTCACTACGGCACCTACACGGTCAAACAGACCAAAGACTTTCTGGCTGCAAAAGGCGTCCCTGTCCGCCCGGCGTAGAATCTGACTATGGAATCGTCAATCTGAGTGATTTTGTAGTGCTGTCTGAAAGTCGGCCAAATTAGCAGTCTTCAAAACTGCTTCGTTGCCGAGCTGTCGCGTTGAATTAATAAATCGAACAGGTTTGCTGAACAGCTTTGAGTATCTGTTCATGATTGGTTATATCGGTAATCACGAAGTCAAAGCCCCGTTTGATCAAGCCGGGTACTTCATTCGGACCTAAGCCGGCAGCAATTGCGGCTATCTTGGACTCTTTCATATCTTCATTGGTGCGTATGTGAGAACATACGTCAAAAGCGTTGATTGATGAAGACATCAGATTAATCAAGATTAAGTTTGGCAGGAATTTCTGTGCCATTAAGCCCGCATCAAAGCTATTGTGTGCGGACTGGATATCAAATGTCCCTTTTGAGGTGAGCATTCCAGAGATGGATTGGCACGTTTCTTCATTGCTGTCGATAATCAATATCCGGATATGACCCTTCTCAAGCTGATCTGTTGGGATATTGTTGGATTTCATAAATCGGACCAGCTCCGTGAAGGGTATTCTGCGGTCCCGGGAACCAGGGATACGATACCCTCGTAACTGGCCAGAGTCGAACCACTTGGTCACCGTTCTCGGCGCGACATTGCAGATTTCTGCTACTTGCCCGGTTGTCAGTACATCTTTTTTCTTAAGCATAAAACAACCAATAAAGTCGTTATTAAGTATCGGTTTTCAGGAAAACATATCCTGCTGGTCTATCCATCGTCTAAATGGAGGCCTTATTTAACTAATACGTTCTTTTTTACTTAATAGTGTTGGGTATTACCATTTAAGGTCTGATAAAAATAAAATACGACCAAGTCTATCTTGATATCAAATATTTTCCCTGCAAGCCGAACTATTATTGATTTTTGGTTTTCCCTTGACCGATATCCTTAATTAGATATGATTAACAATTAGACCCTTTGTGTAGAGGGTCATGTAAGGTTTTCCAGTCCGCATTTAAGAGTTTTCGGATTGGGTATCTGCACAGCCATCCGCGAAAAGGTTGGCAACAGAGCTTCTTAAACATCGGTTGCGTATGCGTAGGGCGAAAGGCAAGGTTGCAAAGGCCCTTGTCAAGTCCGAAGACGCCGGCGTGCCGATGAATGTGACCAAAAACAGAAAATGGCAGTTTGACAAGGATTCCGGCCAATATCAAGCCGGATGATGGACCAGCAACGTATGAGGAATATCTTTTTAAACTTCGGCAAATACGATACTTATAAGCGTATGCCGTATTTGGTAGAGATATTGCGTATAGTCCTGCGCTAAACCAGTTCTGTTTTGCCCATTTCTCGTAAGCCCTGTTGCAAGTGTTCCTTGCGGAGCGTATGTGCAGTTAAAATATACGCTAACGATCAAAAGGAAAGGTGCAGCAATGGAAATCATCGCACAGTCTATGGGGGCCAACATTGCCATTGGCGCGACATTAGGAGTTTTACTTGGCGCTATCGGGGCATTTTTACTGGTTCAAATTATTGCCAAAGCGCGTGCTAAAAAAGTCGACCAGGAAGTTCAAAATCGAATTGAAACCGCCCGCAGAGAAGCCGAAACGATCATCAAAGAAGCAAAAGTAGATGCCGCTGCGGAAATGATGAAAAAAAGAGCGGAATTCTCCAAAGAGGTCGAAAAAAAGGAAGCCGAGTTAAGAAGTCAAGAATCAAGGCTTTCAAAAAGAGAAGATACTGTCGAAAGACTCAACGACCAGATTGCCCAGCGGGACAAGCAGCTCAAACAAAATGAGCAGGAAGTTCAAAGGCAAATCCAGAGCTACAATTCCAAGAATAAGGAGTTATCTGCGACACTGGCTCAGCAAAAAAGTCAGCTTCTCAAAATCACCGGAATGGATACCGAACAAGCTCGCCAATTGCTTTTAACCAATCTTGAAGAAGATTGTGAAAAGGAAATGGGGCAGCTTATTTCTCGCAAGGTTGCATTCGCTGAAGAGCAAGCCGAAGAGAAGGCAAAGGAGATTATCAATCTCGCCATTCAGAGATATGCAGCCGAGCAGACGTGTGAAGTCAGCGTGTCGATGGTGGATATCCCGAGCGATGAGATGAAAGGCCGCATTATTGGCCGCGAAGGCCGCAACATTCGGGCATTCGAAAAAGCGACAGGCGTTGACGTGATTGTGGACGATACGCCGGGTGTGATTGTGGTTAGCGGTTTTAACCCGATTCGTCGTGAGGTGGCCCGTCTGAGTATGGAGCGTCTGATTCAGGATGGCCGTATCCATCCCAGCCGGATTGAGGAAATTGTCGCCCAGGCGAAAAAAGATGTTCATGCCCGCGTGATTCAGCTTGGTAAAGAGGCCGCCGAGGAAGTCGATATTCGGGGTCTTAATAATAAGATTTTGGGAATGCTCGGTGCTCTGCATTATCGTACCAGCTATGGTCAGAATGTTCTTCGTCATAGCGTTGAGGTGGCATTCCTGGCTCAGGTGATGGCGGATGAACTTGGTTTGGACGGCTCGATGGCCAAACGTGCCGGTCTTCTGCATGATATCGGCAAAGCGATGGACCGTGAAATCGAAGGCGGCCATCCGTCGATCGGCGCTAACTACCTGCGCCGGTTCAAAGAGCCTCAGTTTGTCATCAATGCGGTTGAAGCCCACCACGGTGATCTGCCGCCGGATAATCCCTATACGCCGCTGATTGCGGCTGCTGATGCCATCAGTGCATCGCGTCCCGGCGCTCGCCGTGAAACTTTGGAACGCTATATCAAGCGTCTGGAGAAACTGGAAGAAATCGCGTGCAGCTTTAAGGGCGTCGAAGGATGCTTTGCCATTCAGGCCGGCCGTGAAGTGCGCGTGATTGTGGATGCCAACCAGATTAACGACGAGTCGGCGGTCAAAGTTGCTCGTGACATCGCCAAGAAAATCGAAGAAGAAATGACCTATCCCGGCGAAATTAAGGTGACCCTGCTGCGTGAAGTGCGCTGCGTCGAATACGCTCGATAACGCGTCTGCCGGTCGGCAGTCGCTCTTAATAGCTGAACCGGAGGGAGTCGAATGAAAGTTAATGTATTGTGTGTTGGCGACATCGTAGGCCGTCCCGGGCGGCGTGCGCTTGCCCAAAAGTTAGCATCGCTTGTGCAGGAACGCCAGATTGACTGTGTGATTGCCAATGCCGAGAATGCCGCCGGTGGGTCGGGTTTAACGCCGCAGATTTACGATAAGCTGATGCGGTATGGGGTACACCTGATCACGCTGGGCGACCACGCCTATCGCAAAAAGGACATCATTCCGACACTTGAAAGCAGTACCAATATTGCCCACCCGGCGAATTTGTCTCCTCATGCTGCGGGCAGGGAATATGCCCTTTACCGTACCGGCAAAGGAATAACGGTGGCGGTGGTTCCGCTGATTGGCCGTATTTTTATGAAGCCGGCCGATTGTCCGTATGCCAAGATTGATGCGCTGCTGCCAAGACTTCAGCAGCAGGCGGAGGTTGTCCTTGTCGAGATGCACGCGGAGGCGACCAGCGAGAAAGTGGCGATGGGCTATTATCTTGACGGCAAAGTTGGATGTGTATTTGGCACACATACGCACGTTACGACCGCCGATGAGCGGATTTTACCCAAAGGCACAGCGTATATTACGGATATCGGGATGACCGGCAGCCATGATTCCGTATTGGGCCGCAAAAGTGAATGTGTAATTCGCGCCTTCCGAACGCAGATGCCATACCCCTTTGAAGTGGCCACCGGCGATGTCCGCATCAGTGCCATTCTCACCACGCTGGACAGCAACACCAAAAAAGCCGACCGGATTGAGCGTATCCAAATCGCCGCCGATGAAACCGATCACGTGGAATACGACAGTGATGACGGCCGGCCGGATTATCAGAATGGCGGATTCTGATTGAGTGTGGTTGAATAATCAGATTTATTTTGTTACAACCCCGGTCTTCTTGCCGAATAGATACACCAGCCATGACACCAAGACCGCCGTGGCGATACCGAAGATCGCGGTGGCGATATCGACCCACCAGATGTTTTGGTGATAATAATACCACCCTGTGGTTTTGACAAGGGCCAGCAGCCCAACCGGTAATATCAATGCGACCAAAGGCCAGAGCGGATGATTGCGCCGATACTGCAGCCATCGATCCTGATGCTGGATCCACAACAGCGTCAGCGTTGTGTATGCGGTCAAATGAAATGCCGTATTGAAATAATAATCGGCGTATTGTGTCAGCAAGTGCGACAGGTTGCTGAGTGAAAAAATAAAGATTGTCGAGACGACAAGTATCGCCGGCCAAAAGCTCAAAAATGTCAGGATAATCAGTCCGAGCACCGCCCCCTTGGCGTCCCCGAGCAGATCCAGCCACTCCATTTGTCTGCCGACTTTGCTTTGCAGCCATTCATCAAAAAGCCCATACGCCATAATTGCGGCCAGAATGAGCCACACTTTCATCCGGCGCCAGTTGACTTTTTCATAAGGGCTGATGGCCAGCCAGACAAAAAACACCAGTGCCATATATGCCAG